>NZ_JBJLRI010000011.1:0-74983 GCF_050871405.1 Kineococcus esterisolvens | reverse complement strand
ACCGTTTGGTGGGGATCCTGCACGGTTGCTTGAAGTCACGGACCCTCTACAGCGAAACCACTGCCTGGAGCCACCTGATCGGCACAGCCGCTTGACACCGAATGCGCATGGGATGTCTATCGTGCCACCCTCGACGTCCCTCGCGCCCTGGCCCAGCGCATCGCCCACCTACTGCTGACCCACCGCGCCACGATCGGCACCCGCCGCGGCCGGCGGGCCATGGGCTGCTTCGCCCAAGCGGTACTGCTACTGCGATTCATGCGCCATCGCGCCCCAGTTGCCGACCTGGCCGTCGACAACTGTGTCAGCTTGTCCACCGCCCACCGCTGCCTGCACGAGGCCTTCGACGTAATCGCCGACCAGGCACCCGAACTGACTGACGTGGTCGAGCACGCCCTTGAGACTGGCTACGAGCACTGGCTGCTCGATGGAACGCTCATCGCCACCGACCGCGTCCACGACAGCGGACTCAGACCCGATCGGTGGTACTGCGGCAAGCACACACGTCATGGCGGCAACGTCCAGGTCGCCTGCGATCCCGACGGGCAACCGTTGTGGGTCTCATCGGTTGAGCCCGGCAGCACCCACGACCTCACCGCCGCTCGTCGTCATGTTCTGCCGGTGCTCTACCCGGCCGCAGTTCGCGGCCTGCCGGTGATGGCCGACGAGGGCTGCATCGGCGCCGGCGCCGGCGTTCGGGTCCCCGTCCGCCGTCCCGGCGCAGGACAGGTTCTCGACGCGTCGACTCGAGGCTGGAACTCGTACATCAACGCCGACCGCGCGTTCGTCGAGCACGGCATCGCTCACCCGAAAGTCCGCTGGCGAGCCCTGTCCCGGGTCACCCTCCGCCCCTGGCGCATCTGCGCGATCATCGCCACGGCGCTGGTACTCAGCAGTTGGGAGAACCGCTACTGACAAAGTGTCATGTCGCAGGACATCGGTGACAGTTCCACATCAGGACATCGGTGACACGCCACGAGCTCTTTGTGGTGACACTTCTTGGGCTCTCGCTACTTCGAACTTTGGCGTACCAAGGACGAGGCCGTGGTCAGAGGGGTGGCGCGCTCGTGGTGCGGCGCACGATCAGCTGCGGAGCGATGACAGCGTTCGCCGGGTTGATCTCCTGCTCGACTCGTTGCGTGGCCTGCGCGACAGCCTCGGCGGCGAGCAGGTGCACGTCCTGTCCCACGGTCGTCAGTGAGACCGTCTCCAACGAGGCGATGGCGCTGTCATCGAAGCCGACGACGGACAGCTTGTCCGGGACGGTGACGTCATGGGCTCGTAGTGAGGCCAAGAGACCTGCCGCGCAGACGTCGTTGAAGGCCAAGACGGCTGTGGGTCGTTCTGCGCCACACCGCTCCGTCAGAGCAACGGCCGCCTTCTCTCCCGAGGTGCTCGTCGTTCCCCCGGCCACCAGGTCGACCGGCAGACCGGCTGCCGTCAAGACCTTGCGGTAGGCGCGCCGCCGCTCCGCGGCGCCGGGGGCGCGCTGACCGTGAACGTAGGCGATGTGGCGGTGGCCAAGGTCGAGAAGGTGGTGCAGAGCTAGCTCGATGCCGGCTTCGTCGTCGGTCCGGACCGTCCCCACCCCCTGCACCTGCCCATCTGGGGGCAGGGACCGGGCGAGCAAGACGACCGGAACGCGTTCGGCCAGCTCGCTCAGGGCGCCGCGGTCCATGAGCGAGCCAACCAGCACCACGGCCTCGACCCGTTCGGCCAGCAGCTCCCGGACAGCGACCGCTTCTGGGCGGCGCTCCATTCGCGGCTGCAGGGACAGTCGCCAGTCCGTCGCCGAGACCGCTGAGTACAGGGCCTCGACCAGGTCGCCGTGGAACGGCTCGCGCAGTCCGAAGACCACGCCCAACGTCCGGCTGCGGCCCGATCCCAGCAGTCGGGCTCGCTGGTCAGGCTGGTAGTCCAGCTCTGCGGCAACCCGCAGGACGTGTTCCCGGTTCTGCGGACTCGCACCCGGTACACCACGCATGACGATCGAGACCAATGCTCGAGAGACCCCTGCTTCGCGGGCGACGTCAGCCAGCGTCACCGATGCTGTCCGCCTACCGGACACGAGGCCTCCTTGAATCCGTGGTCGACCACTGACTTCTCCTGCAGGTCACCAACCTGTTGGCGCTTATGCGGCAATCTGCCGTGCCGTCCAGCCTCCTGACCTAAGCACAGCCTTGCGGCCAGAGCCTGGACAGCTTGACCACTGGTCGATCGCTGGTCATCCTAGACCGGTCTAACCCCTAGACCGATCTAGGTGCATCGCAGAGAGGCGACCCACACCATGTCCGTAGTCGCACCCACCGGTACCGCACCCACGGGCATCGGCCTCCTCGGCGCCGGCCGCATCGGCAGCTCACACGCCCGCCTGATCGCCACCCGGGTGCCGAACGCGCGCCTGGTCGCGGTCGCCGACGTCCGCCCCGGCGCGGCGGCGGCGCTGGCCGAACCACTGGGTGCCGTCGGGTACACCGACGTCGATGAGTTGCTGGCCAACCCCGAAGTCGAGGCCGTGGTCATCACCGCCATCACCGAGGCACACGCCGACCTGGTCGAGACTGCCGCCCGCGCCGGCAAGGGCGTCTTCTGCGAGAAGCCCGCCGGTCTGTCGCTGGACGAGATCGACCGTGGCATCGCCGCCACCACCGAGGCCGGCGTCGCCTTCCAGGTCGGCTTCAACCGCCGCTTCGCCGCCGAGTTTGCCGCGGCCCGCGCCGCCATCGACGCCGGCCGCATCGGCACCCCGCAACTGCTGCGCTCCCTGACCCGCGACCCGGGATTGGTCAACCCCGCCGGCGTTCCGCCGTGGACAATCTTCCTGCTGACCCTCATCCACGACTTCGACACCCTGCTGTTCCTCAACCCCGGTGCCGAACCGACCTCGGTCTACGCCGTCGCCGATGCCCTAGTCGCCCCTGACTTCAAGGACGCCGGGCTGTTGGACACCGCCGTGGTCACCATCCGCTTCGACAACGGCGCCATCGCCACGGCCGAAGCCAACTTCTCGGCCACCTACGGCTACGACGTGCGCGGTGAAGTGTTTGGCTCCGGCGGGCGACTGGACATCGGTGGTCAACCCCGCCAGCAGCTGTCGATCTCCGACGCCAGCGGCCGGCACTTCGACACCCCCCGCGGGGACACCGAGCTGTTTCCTGACGCCTACGCCGGTGAGCTCTCTGAGTTCGCCGCCGCGGTGCGTGAAAATCGGGTCCCGGCCGTCACCGGTCACGACGCCAAGCGGGCCCTGTCGATCGCGCTGTCCTGCATCGCCTCCTACCGCAGCGGAGCACCGGTGGACCCGGCCGTGGTGGCCAAGACGATCGATGGGCGCACCAAGTGAGCTTCACCCTGGCGGTGTGCGCGGAGATGGTGTTCCGCGACCTGCCGATCGCCGAGCGCGTGACCACGTTGCACGATCTCGGGTTCGCGGTGGAGATCTGGGACTGGACCGCCAAGGACCTCAAGGAGCTGGCCGCCACCGGTGCCACGTTCACTTCGATGACCGGCTACGTCGACGGTGAGCTCATCGACCCCGACGGCGCCGACCGTCTCCTGACCAGTGCCGAGCGTTCCATCGAAGCCTCCCGCACGCTGGGCCGGCCCAACCTGAACCTGCACGGGACGGGGCTGGACGACCGGGGCTTGCCGGTGCGGCCGCAGCAGGTCGTCAGCCCCGCCGACTGGCTGGCCGCCCAGCGCACGCTGGGCCGCATCGCCGAGCTGGGCGCCCAGCACGACGTGATCTTCACCCTGGAGAACCTCAACCTGGCCGTCGACCACCCCGGCACCCCGTTCGCCTCGGCCGCCGACACCCGGACCCTGGTGGCGGCCGTCGACAGCCCCCACCTGCGGATGAACCTCGACCTGTACCACGCGCAGATCGGCGAGGGGAACCTCATCGAGCTCGTCCGCGCCAGCGCCGCCCTGATCGGCGAGATCCAGGTGGCCGACGTCCCGGGCCGCTGCGAACCCGGTACCGGGGAGATCCACTACCCCTCCATCGCCCGGACTCTGCAGGACATCGGATACGCCGGAACGGTGGGGATGGAGGCGTGGGCCTCCGGCGACAGCCTCGCGGCCGTCGAGGCGTTCCGGCAAGCCTTCAGCATCCCGGACTGACCGACGTCACCGACCGGACCGACGTCACCGACGACCGGACCGGTACCCGGGTGCGCGTCCTTCTGCCCCGTCGACCCCGCTAGGCATTGAGACGTCAGGATGAAGGAGTTCTGCTTGTCGACCGCTCACGGTCAGCAAGGAACCCGCGACGCGGGGGCTGCCCGCACCCTGCCCCCGTTGACTGCCGGCCCGCACCGCAAGCGTCTGGGCATGGTCGCCATGATCGCGACCTTCGGTGGTCTCCTGTTCGGCTACGACACCAGCGTCATCAACGGCGCGCTGGAACCGATGGTCGTCGAGCTCGGGCTGACGAAGGTCACCGAAGGCGTCGTCACCAGCTCTCTGCTGTTCGGAGCGGCGATCGGAGCCATCGCCGGCGGGCGCCTGTCCGATGCCTGGGGCCGCCGCAAGACGATCATCCTGTTGTCGCTGTTCTTCTTCGTCGGCGCGCTGGTCTGTGTGTTCAGCCCGTCGTTCGAGGTGATGGTCGTTGGGCGAGTGATCCTCGGTCTGGCCGTGGGCGGCGCCTCGACGGTGGTGCCGGTCTTCCTGGCGGAGCTGGCCCCGTACGAGATCCGCGACTCGCTGGCCGGTCGCAACGAGATGATGATCGTCAGCGGCCAGCTGCTGGCCTTCATCATCAACGCGATCATCGGCAACATCTGGGGTGAGTACGGCGGCATCTGGCGCGTCATGCTCGCCTTCGTCACCATCCTTGCGGTGGCCTTGTTCGTCGGCATGCTGCGGGTGCCCGAGTCCCCGCGGTGGCTGATCAACCACGGCAAGTACGACGAGGCGGTCGCCGTGCTGCGCCAGCTGCGTTCCCCCGAGCGGGCCGAGGCCGAAGCCAAGGAGATCGCCGGTGCCACCTACGACGAGTCCAAGCTCGTGACCGTGGACTGGCGCGGGATCCTGACCCACCGCTGGCTGCGCCGCATCCTGCTCGTCGGCATCGGCCTGGGCGTCTTCCAGCAACTCACCGGAATCAACTCGATCCTCTACTACGGCCAGTCCGTCCTCATCGAAGCCGGCTTTTCCCAGAGGGCGGCCCTCATCGCCAAAACCGCCCCCCGGCGTCATCTCCGTGACACTTCACCCTGCTCGGCGCCATCACGGCGGAGGCCGACTGGCGCCGCCTGGTGCGCCGTAGCGCCGGAGACGCGGGCCGCGGCGGGGAGGTGGTTCTCGAGACCGACCTGCTGAGCATCCAGGTGGGTTGCTGAGCGGTTGCGTCCAGCGCGTCACGCAGCGATCCAGCCGAGTGCCGGGGGCCGAGGCGGTGGCTCACCTGCTGGAGCTGCACCGCCTTCGCCGCTTCGCGGGCCGCCGGTGCCCGGCTGGTGACGGAACCGTCCAGCGAGGGGCAGAGGTCGTGGGTGGGGGCCCGTGTCGTCTGCTCGCGGTCCGGGCCCCGGGGGCCGTGCGCGCAGCGAGGAGGTTCTCGAAGTGGCCGTCGAGGACGGGCGCCGGTCTCACAGCGAGGGGGCGCCGGATCACAGCGGCCCCAGCACGTGGTGCACGTCGGCGTCCAGGTTCAGCGTCTCCAGGACGGCCAGGAGCTGGCGTTCCTCGTAGCGGAAGTGCGACTCCATGATCGCCGCGACGCCCTCCAGGTGGCGGTCCAGTTCGAGCGGGCTCGCCGAGCGCTCGACGGCGGCCTGCAGCCCGGCGAGCAGGTGGGCGATCATCGAGTGGTCCTGCTGCAGGTGGCGCAGCCCACCGCGCAGGTGCGGGTGCTGCTGTGCGATCGACGGGAACAGCTCTCGATCCTCGCCTTCGTGGTGCCCGGTCAGGGCGGTGCAGAACCCGTGGCAGTACAGCAGCAGGTCACGGGTTGCCGGGCCCGCCGCGTCGCCGCCGTGCGCGAGCGCGGCGCGCGTGACACGCAGCGCTTCTCTCAAGCGGCCGTGCACGGCACGCAGTTCGTGGCTCCAGGTCAGCAGCCTGGCCTTCTCGCCCTCACCCACGGGGGGCGGGCGAAGGGGACGACAACATCAGCGTCGTGCTCCTTCGTTCCGGCGCCTCCATGCCTGACACGGTCTGCCACCGGCACGCGACGCTGCGGCGACTGTAGCGCCCGACGGTGGGGCTGACCAGGGAGTCCAGAAGTCACCAGCGAACCACGATCACGCACGACGGCTCGTGCCGACACGGTCGCTGTTGCGCACTGATCCTCAAGCGCTCCCCCTCGCCGGGTGCGCGGACGGGGGACGACATCAACCAGCGTCGGCCAGCGCGCTCCTCGTCGAGGCGAGAACAGCGGACCGGCCTTCACATCCGGGTAGCTTCCCGGGTGCGCATCGCGGTGACCTCGGACGTCCACGGCAACCTGCTCGCGTGGGAGGCCGTGCTGGCCGACACCGCTGCCCAGGGCGTCGACGTGACCGTCGACCTCGGCGACCCGCTCTCCGGTGGTCGCTGCCCGCGGGAGACGGCCGATCGGCTGGTGGAGCCGGATCCGCCCACCGTGCGCGGCGACCACGAGCGCCAAGTCCTGGACACCCCGGTGGAGCGGATGATCCGCTCCGACCGGCTGGCGCACGGGGTGCTGCTGCCGAAGCACCGGGCGTGGTTGGCGGCACTGCCCTCGACGCTCGACCTGGACGGCGACGTCCTGGACTTCCACGGCTCGCCCACGGACGACCTCACCCACCTCCTGGACACCGTGGAGCCAGGTGGTGCGCGCCCCGCCACGGTGCAGGAGGTCCTGACCCGGTCGGGACCGCACGCCGAGCGGCGGGTGCTGCTGTGCGGTCACACGCACCTGCAGCGCTGCCTGCGTCTGCCCACCGGTGCCCTGGTCGTCAACCCCGGCAGCGTGGGCTGGCCCGCCGACGACGATGACGCGCCGTACCCGCACCGTCATGGGGGCAGGCACCCCCACGCCCGCTACGCCCCCCCTGCGCCGCAGCGGTGACCACTGGGGAGTCGCCTTCCGCGCCGTCGACCACGACTGGGAGCGGGCGGCGCGCACCGCCGAAGCCAACAACCGCTCCGACGTCGCGCGGGCACTGCGCACCGCACGGCGTGGCCCCACCCGCTCGGCCGGGACGAGAGGACCGCGAGCTGCGCCGAGCGAACGAGGTGGCGGATCAACGGCTCACGACACTGGACCTCATCGGCGGTCACCCGTGCGGACGGTACGACGGTGGCTGGCGCACGGGCCCGGCACGGGGGCTTCCCGGTCGATGAACGCGCGACCCCACGAGGACGTGCAGGCCGGGGGTGCCGACCCGCTGGTCTTCGATGCGCCCGGCGGTACCGGAGCGCGGCCGCAGCAACGGCTGGCGGGCGCGCCGACGTGGTGCGCCAGGCCCGCGCGGCGGCAGGGCCCTCAGCGTCGCCGGCGATCCGCTGGACGCCGGGGACGCCTTCCACAGCCGCTGACCCGGCGCCGCGTCCGTCACCCGAGCAGTGCATCCGCCAGGCGCGCGTCGGACTCGGCTCGCAGCTCGTCGTCGTGCACGGTCGTGGCGACCAGGAGCTCGCGGGCCCCGACCCGCGCCAGCAGGTCGCCGACCTGCCGGCGCACCTCGGCTTCCGTGCCGACGATGTTCCGCGCAAGGACCGCGTCCACCGTGCGGCGCTCGCGGGCGGTGAGGTCGTCCAGACGGACGTCGGCGGGGGCCGGCAACGGCGGGAACCGCCCGCGGGTGCGTGAGATCGCCAGCGACCACGCCTGCGGCAGCAGTTCGCGCCGGGCCGCGGCCGGGTCGTCGGCGACGAGCACGTCGGCCAGCACCACCACGTGCGGGCCGCCGTGGCCGCGCTCGACGAAGCGCTCGCGGTACTGCACCAGCCCCGCGGGGTCGTCGAGCGCCGGGCCGCCCACGACGACGGGCAGGCCCAGGTGCGCGGCGGTGATCAGCCCGGCCCCGGTGGCCAGCACCGTGACCGGGGGCGCCGGCACGTGCGGGCGGACCGTCACCGGCGCTCGCCCGTGCAGCAGGTCCAGCAGCTCGGACAGCCGGTCGGTGAACTCCTGCGCGTCGCTGCCGGGAGCACGCAGCGCCGCCCGCACCGGCGCCGTGAACCCGGCCGATCGCCCCACCCCGAGGTCGACGCGGCCCGGCCGCAGGGCCTGCAGGACGGCGAACTGCTCAGCGACCACCAGCGGGACGTGGTTGGGCAGCATCACCCCGCCGGAGCCGACCCGCAGCGCCGAGGACGGCTCCAGCGCCGACGTGATGGCGGCCAGCAGCACGGCCGGCGACGGGCCGACGACACCGGGGACCGCGTGGTGCTCGGCCACCCAGAAGCGGTGGTAGCCCAGCGACTGCGCACGCACCGCGCGCTCGAGCGTGGCGCGGATCGCGGCGGCGTCGTCGCCGGCACCGCCCCCGGCCGGGGCGGTGGTGCGGGTGCGGTCCAGCAGCGACAGGGCGGGCGCGGTGCGCGGGGAGCGTGCGGGCATGGTGGTGTCTGCAACACCCGGCCGGCCGTGCTGCATCCCGCCGGGTGCCCGGTCGCGGCACCCCCGTCTCCGGCGAACTCGGCCACGAGGCGCGGTGGGCCTCGGGCTCCGCGCGAACGGCCGGCTCGTCAGCCGGCTCCAGGACCGCGACCACCTCGCGCACCGTCGGCACGACCGTCGACCTCCCCCGTGCGGGAGTCACCGACTCGTGAGAGCGCCACCGGCGCCGGTCACCGCGACACCGAGGCGTCCCCCGACGCCAGGAGTGCCTCGACGTCGGCCTCGGACGCGGCCGAGGAATCCCCCGGCGTGGTCATCACGAGGGCACCGTGCGCCACTCCCAGGTCCACGGCCCGCTGCAGGCCCTGCCCGCCGAGCAGCCCGTGCACCAGACCGGCGGTGAACGCGTCGCCACTGCCGATGCGGTCCAGCACGGCGAGGTCCCGGAACTCCACACCCTCGACCACCCCGCTGCCGGCGGACCAGGCGAGCGCACCGAAGTCGTTGCGCGACGCGGACACCACCCGCCGCCGGGTGGTGGCCACCACCCGCAGGCCCGGGTGGTCGGCCGCGTCGCGCAGCACCCGGTCACGGGGGTCGCCGCCGTCCCCGGGCAGTCCGGTCAGCCCGGCACCGACGAGGACGTCCACGTCCCCCACCAGCCGGCGGTTCAACTCCTGGGCGGCGTGCGCCCCGCCGCGGCCCGCCCACAGGCTGGGGCGGTAGTTCAGGTCGTAGGACGTGGTCGTCCCGTGCCGGCGGGCGGCGGCGAGCCCTTCGGCGGCGAGCGCGGCGGTGCTCTCCGACAGCGCCGCGAAGATCCCCCCGGTGTGGAACCAGCGGACCCCCTGGACGCCGAAGAGGTCGTCCCAGTCCACGTCGCCCGGGCCCAGGCGGCTGACCGCCGTGCCGCCCCGGTCGGAGACCCCCACCGAGCGACGGACGCCGAAACCCCGCTCGACGAAGTTCAGACCGTTGCGGACGGTGCGGCCAGCGCCGTCGGCGGGGACCCAGTGCACCAGGGCGGTGTCGACGCCGCCGGTGAGGACGAGGTCCTCGACGAGCCGACCCACCTCGTCGTCGGCGAGGGCCGTGACGACCGCGGTGCGCCGGCCGAAGCACCGGCGCAGCCCGCGGGCGACGTTGTACTCCCCGCCGCCCTCGTGGACGTCGAAGCGCCGGGCGGTGCGGATGCGCCCCTCACCGGGGTCGAAGCGGAGCATCACCTCCCCGAGGGAGACGAGGTCGTAGCGGCACCCGTCGGCCCGCCGCAGTCCCACCGGGTCCAGCGGTCCGTCCACGGGGCCGTTCACCGCGCCGCCAGGGCGACCGCGCGGGCCGTCAGCTCCCGCACGGTCTCGAAGTCGCCGGCGGCGATGCGGTCGCGGGGGACCATCCACGACCCGCCGACGGCGGCGACGCTCGGCACGGCCAGCCACTGGGCGAGGTCGTCCGGCCCGATGCCGCCGGTGGGGACGAACCGCACGCCGGCGAACGGGGCGGACAGCGCCCGGACCGCGGCGGTGCCCCCGGAGGTCGCGGCCGGGAAGAACTTCACCGTGGACAGGCCGAGCTCCAGGGCGGCCTGCACCTCCGTGGCGGTGACGGCGCCGGGCAGGAACGCCACCCCGTGCTCCCGGCAGCGCTCCACGACGGCCCGGCTGAGCCCCGGGCTGACGACGAACGCCGCGCCAGCGGCGACGGCCTGGTCGACCTGGTCGGGGGTCAGGACGGTGCCGGCACCGACGAGCACCCCGCCGTGGTCGGCCACGGCGCGCACCGCGTCGGCGGCGGCCGGGGTGCGGAAGGTGACCTCGGCGACGGGCAGCCCCCCGGCGACGAGGGCGTCGGCCAGGGCGCTCGCCCGGGCGGCGTCGTCGAGCACGACGACGGGCACGAGACGGGCGGCGGTGAGGTGGTCGAGGACGTCCACGGGCTTCTCCTCCTGAGGAATCGGTTGCCGGGTCACCGGGCCAGCCAGCCACCGTCGACGGCGAGGACGTGCCCGTGCACGTAGGCCGCGGCCGGGGAGGCGAGGAAGACGACGGCGTCGCCGACGTCCTGCGGCGTCCCCCAGCGCCCGGCCGGGATCCGGACGGACAGCTGCTCCCGGCGGACCGGGTCGGCGAGCAGCGCCTCGTTCATGTCGGTGGCCATGTACCCGGGGGCCAGGGCGTTGACGCCGACCCCGCGCCCGGCCCACTCGTTGCACAGCGCCTTCGTCAGCTGTGCCACCGCGCCCTTGCTGGCGGCGTAGGCGGGGACGGTCACCCCGCCCTGGAAGGAGAGCAGGGAGGCGATGTTGACGACGCGGCCCTCACCGCGTTCGAGCATCGGGGCGCCGAACAGCTGGCAGAGCTGGAAGACCGCCCGCAGGTTCACCTCGAGGACGCGGTCGAAGGCGTCGAGGGGGAAATCCACCGCCGGGTGGCGCTCCTGGGTCCCGGCGTTGTTGACCAGGACGTCGACGCGGTGCTCGGCGAGGACGGCGGCCGCGGTCGCTGCGGCGGCGTCCGGATCGGCCAGGTCCACGGCGTGGTGGTGCAGACGCCGGCCGGACCGCTCCGCCTCCTGCGCGAGCTCCGCGGCGGGGGAGTTGCGGCCGAGGACGACCACGTCGGCCCCGGCGCGCAGCAGGGAGGTGGAGATCCCCAGGCCCAGGCCGCGCCCACCGCCGGTGACGACTGCCGTGCGGCCGGTCAGGTCGAAGGGGTTCCGCGCACCGTCGCTCACGTCGCCGCCCCCGCGAGCGGTTCCGGGTGCGGGCTCACGGGGATCCTCGGGCAGTCGCTGTCGGCGGCGAACGCCTGCGCCACGTCGACCAGCGCGCAGCCGTCGGGGACTCCCGGTGCCTGCAGGTGCGCGGGCCGGAGGACGTCGGGCCCCTCCCGCACCGCGGTCGTCGGGACGGTCACCGGGAACCGCCTCCCGCGGCGTTCAGCGCCTCGGGGTTGAGCACGTTCGCCGGCCGCCGGCCGGCGCAGACGTCGACGACGTTCTGCACGGTCCGGCGCTTCAGCTCCCCGTACGACTCCTCGGAGTACCACGCGAGGTGGGGGGTGAGGACTGCGGAGTCGAGGGTGGTGAGCGGGTGCCCGGGAGGCAGGGGCTCCTCCTCGAACACGTCCAGACCGGCACCGTGCAGCCGGCCGGACCGCAACGCGTCGACGAGGGCGGTGGTGTCCAGGACACCCCCGCGGCTGGTGTTCACGACGACCGCGTCGGGGCGCATGCGGGCCAGTTCCCCCGCGCCGATCAGGTGGTGGGTGCTGTCGGTGAGCGGGAGGTGCAGGGAGACGACGTGAGCCCGGGTCAGGAGGTCGTCCAGCGCGAGCACCTCGATCCCTCCGACGGTCGACCCCGGCTCGTGGCGGGCGTCGGCCGCGACGACGCGGTAGCCGAGCCCCGCGGCCTTGCGGGCGGTGGCGGCACCGATGAGCCCCAGGCCGACGACGCCGAAGACCCGACCCCCGACCTGGTGCAGCGGGCGCACCGGGGCCAGGCCGCCGGTGCCGTCGCGCACTCCGCGGTCCATCCACGCGATGCGGCGGGCCGCGGTGAGCGCCAGGGCGATCGCGTGGTCGGACACCGATTCCGTGCCGTAGTCGGGGACGTTGCAGACCGCGACACCGCGGGCGGTGCAGGCGGCGATGTCGACGGTGTCGACGCCGACGCCGTAGCGCCCGACGGCGCGGACGGTGGGCAGCGCGTCGAGGAGGGCTGCGTCGATGCGGGCGTACTGGACGACGAGCGCGTCCGCGCCGGCAGCGGTGGCGACGACGTCGTCCGCGGAGCCCGAGGGGGCCACGACGAGTTCGGCGCCGGCCGCGTCCGCCACGGCCCGCTCCTCGGCGAGGGAGTCGTGGTCGCAGTCGGTGACGACGATCTTCACGACGTCCTCCTCGAGGTCGATGCACGGGTCGGGTGACCGGTGGGTTCCACGGGGTTCTCCTGGTCGCGGTGGGTGGAGCCGGCGGACCGGCCGACGTGGCCGAGGGCTGCGGACAGCCGGTCGGCGGTCGCGACGGCCTCGGCGGCCATCGCCTCGATCTGGTCGAGGCTGTGCTCGAGCGTGAGCGTGGAGATGCTCAGCCCGTACCGGACGGTCCCGGTGTGGTCGTGGACGGGCGCGGCGACGCAACCGACGCCGGGGACGTTCTCCTCGCGGTCCAGGGCGTACCCCTG
Source organism: Kineococcus esterisolvens (assembly GCF_050871405.1). Classification (NCBI taxonomy): domain Bacteria; kingdom Bacillati; phylum Actinomycetota; class Actinomycetes; order Kineosporiales; family Kineosporiaceae; genus Kineococcus; species Kineococcus esterisolvens. Next base: position 62,262 of record NZ_JBJLRI010000011.1, on the reverse strand, counting down.
GCGGCGGACACCGGCGATCTCGGCGGCCAGCGCCTCCACCGTGGTCAGGGTGTTCACCGTGCGCGCCGGCAGGCCGGTGCGGGCGGCGTAGCGCTCCACGCCGTCGTCGGTGAGCCCCGCGAGGACGACCTTGCCGATCCCGGAGGTGTGCAACGGGATCGCGTGCCCCACGCGGGACGGCATCCGGTAGGGCTTGTCGGAGTCCGCGCGGATCAGGTAGACGATCTCGTCGGCGTTCGCGACGCCCACGTGCACGGTGCAGTGCACGCGGGCGACGAGCTCGTCGACGAAGGGCTGCGCGATCGCCGAGATGTCGATGCGCTGCAGCGCCTGCCCGGCCATCGAGAGCAGCTTCGGCCCGGGCAGGTAGCTGCCGTCGGCCGAGACCACCACGAACTGCCGGTCGGCGAGGGTGGCCAGGATGCGGTGCGTGGTGGTCTTCGTGAGACCGGTGGCCGCGACCACGTCGGTGAACCGGTGGTGCTGCAGGGCCGCCTCCAGGACGAGCAGCGTCTTCTCGCTCGCACTGGTGGCGAGTGCGGCCGGCACGGTCCCGCCGGTCCCCGGGTCCGCCGCGTCCTCGGCAGCCATCGTCGTCCTCTCCCTCGCCACAGTGTCACGCCGGCCCGTCGCAGCGGCCGTTCACCGCAGGTCGGCCACCGGCACGCCGTCCATGTCGTCGAAGGCCTGGTTCTCCCCGGCCATCGCCCACACGAAGCTGTAGGCGGCGGTGCCGGCTCCGCAGTGGACGGACCAGCTGGGGGAGATGACGGCCTGGCAGTCGGCGACGAGGAGGTGGCGGGTCTCCTCCGGACGCCCCATGACGTGCAGGACCCGGTCGTCGGCGGGGAGGTCGAAGTACAGGTACACCTCGGTGCGGCGGTCGTGGGTGTGCGCGGGCAGCGTGTTCCAGGTGCTGCCGGGGTGCAGGGTCGTGACGCCCATGACGACCTGGCAGCTGCGGATGCCGTCCGCGTGGACGTACTGGTTGAGCGTGCGGCGGTTGGAGGTCAGCGGGTCACCGAGTTCCCGCACGGTCCCCCGACCGGGCAGCACCGAGGTCGTCGGGTGAGTGGTGTGCGCCGGAGCGGAGAACAGGTAGAACCGTGCCGGTGGTGCCCCGTCCCCGCCCACGGACGAGAACTCGACGTCCACGGCACCCCGGCCGACGTACAGGCACGCCCCGTGGGGGAGGTCGTGCTCGGCGCCGTCGACCCGCGCCCGCCCGGGGCCCCCGACGTTGACGATCCCGGCCTCCCGGTGCTCGAAGAACCTCTCGCTGCGCAGCTCCGGGAACGCGGGGACGGGCAGCGGTCGCCCGGTCGGCACGAGGCCGGCCAGGACGACGCGGTCGTGGTGGCTGTGCACCGCGCGCACCTGGCCGTCGAGGAAGAGGCCCTCGACGAGGAAGCGGCGACGCAGTTCCCCGGTCCCCAGGGCGGGCACATCGTCGGGGTGGGTGGCGTGTCGCTGGTCCACGTTCTCTCCGCTCACATCAGGCCCAGTGCGGTGGGCAACCACAGCGACAGGGCGGGGGTGAAGATGACGACGACGAGCATCAGGGCGATGGCGCCGAAGAACGGCAGGAGGCTGCGGAAGACGCTCTCGATGCTGACGTCGGCCACCTTGGCGCCGATGAAGAGCACCGGCCCGACGGGAGGGGTGATCGTCCCGATGCAGAGGTTGAAGACCATGATGATCCCGAAGTGGACCGGGTCGATGCCGAAGCTGGTGACGATCGGCAGGAAGATCGGGGTGAAGATGAGCACCGCGGGCGTCGGGTCCATGAAGCAGCCGACGGCGAGCAGGACGGCGGCGATGAGAAGCAGGAGCAGCACCGGGTTCGTCGTCAGCCCGAACATGGTCTCGGAGACGGCGGCGGGGATCTGCGCGAACGACAGGACGAACCCCATGATGGAGGACACCCCGATGAGGAACATCACGACGGCCGTGGTGCGGGTGGCCTCCATGAGGATCCCCGGCAGGTGGCGGACCTGCACGGCACGGTAGGCGAAGGCGAGCGCCAACGAGTACGCGACGGCGATGACCGACGCTTCCGTGGGGGTGAAGAACCCGGCCAGGATCCCGCCGATCACGATCACGATGAGCAGGAGGGCGGGAACGGCGGACAGCAGCACGCGAACGCCGGCGGCGATGCCGATGCCACCCCGGAAGCGCATCTCCGGCCGCCGGCGGGCGACGAGGAACACGATCGCCATGCACACCAGCGCCCAGGCGACCCCGGGCAGGTACCCCGCCACGAACAGTGCAGCGATGGAGGAGCTGGAGACCAGCGAGTAGACGATCACCAGGTTGCTGGGCGGGATGAGCATGCCGGCCGGGGCGGAGGCGATGTTCACCGCCGCGGCGAAGTTCCGGTCGTAGCCCTCCTTCGCCTGCAGCGGTGCCATCGTGGAACCGACGGCCGCGGCGGAGGCCACAGCGGATCCGCTGACGGCACCGAAGAGGGCGTTGGCGGCGATGTTCGTCTGTGCCAGTGCCCCCGGGGTCCGGCCGACGAGGACCTTCGCGGCGTTGACCAGGCGCAGGGCGATGCCGCCGTTGTTCATGACCACCCCCGCCAGGACGAAGAACGGGATGGCCAGCAGGGGGAAGGAGTTGACGCCCCTGAACACCTGCTGAGCGGAGGTGAGGACCCCGTTCTGCACGCCGAGCACGGTGCACAGCGACGCGGTGGCGCTCAGGCCGACGGCGATGCTCACGGGAGCGCCGATCAGCAGCAGGACGACGATCCCGCCGACGAGCACGAGAGTGGCGAGTGCGGCAGCGTCCACGACCAGCTCCTCTCAGACCGCGTCGCGGTCGGTCTCGAGCACCGTGGCCCGCTCGCCACCGGTGGCGGTGGCGAGCAGGTGGTGCAGGGCGTAGAAGGCGACGAGGACGCCGCACAGGGGCAGCGCCAGGTAGAGCGACCCGACGTTGACGGGGAGCCCGGTGAGGTTCTGGTCCCAGGCGAGGACGACCACGCGGTACCCGCCCCACACGAGGGCGGTGGCGGCGAAGGTCAGGATCGCCAGCTGGACGACGGCGGCGAGGACGCGCTGGGCGCCTGCCGGCAACCGGCGCACCCCGACGTCGACGGCGATGTGCCCGCGTTCGCCGAACACCAGCGCCGCGCCGAGCAGGCCGAGCCAGATGAACAGGTACTTCGCCAGCTCTTCCGACCAGCCGCTGGGGGAGTCGAGCACCTGACGGGCGAAGACCTGCCAGGCGACGGTGAGGACCAGTGCGCTGAAGAGGACCACGCACACCACGGTCAGCACCCTGTCGAGGACCTTCTTCACCGCGTCCACGCGCTGCCTCCCCGTCCTCGCCGGGGCCGGGGCAGCCCGCTCACTCCGCTGCGGCGGTGACGGCGTCGTGCAGTTCGCGCGCCGTGTCCTTGCCCGCCAGGGACTGCTCGATCAGCGGTTCGATCGCGGTTCGGAACGCCTCTTCGTCGACCTCGTTGAACTGCGCCCCGGCCGCTTCGGCGGTGGCGACGGCCTCGGTGACCTGCTCCTCCCAGAGCTCCGCCTCCTCCTCGATGGCTGCGGCGAGTTCCTCCTCGAAGGCTTCGCGCTGGTCGTCGGTCAGGCTCTCCAGCATGCCCGGGTTGGCGATGAGGTAGTCGGGGAACATGAGGTGGCGGGTGTAGCTGTAGTAGGGCGCGATCTCGGCGTGCTTGAGGTTGGCGTAGATGAGTTCGTTGTTCTCGCCGCCGTCCAGGACGCCGCTCTGGATCGCGGTGTACACCTCGCCCTGGCCCATCGGGGTCCCCGATCCGCCCATCAGCCGCATCATCTCGATGTTCGTGTCCGACTCGATGACACGGATCTTCTGGCCGGCGAGGTCCTCGGGCGTGTTGACCGGGCCGGTGGAGGTGTAGACCGAGCGCACGCCGCCGTGGAAGGCGCCGAGGACGTGGATCCCCTCGTCGTCGAGGGAGGAGTAGAGGTCGGAGACGATCTCGGGGTCGTTGAGCGTCTCCCGCTGGTGTTCCTGGGAGTCGAACGTGAAGGGCAGGTTGAACGCCACGAAGTCGGGGTTGAAGTTCTCCAGCAGCGGGCCGGCGACGTAGGCCATGTCGAGGCCGCCGGACTGGACGAGTTCGATCGTCTCGCGCTGGGCGCCGAGGGTCTCGTTCGGGTAGACCTCGATGTCGAGGGCTCCGCCGGTCGCCTCCGCGAGCCGGTCGCCCATGTTGTCGAGGGCGATGTACTGCGGGTGGTTCTCGGGCTGGTTGAACGCCACGCGCAGGACGCGGTCGGCGGTGGATGCGCTCTCGCCGCTTCCGCCTGCGCTGGCGGGCGCGCCGGTTCCGGCGCTGCAGCCGCTGAGGGCCAGGACTGCCGCGCCCGCCAGGGCCGCGGCGCCGCGTGCTGTGGTGCCCACGTGAACTCCTTCGTCCGGGGGTGACCTGCGTGGAACTCGGTTCCACGTGACGGAACCTAATCGGCTTCCGCGGACCTGACAAGTGTCTACCCATGTGGACGAGGGGCGCCGCGACGGTGGGGGCGGGACGATCTTTCGGGCGTCGTGACCGCCCGTGGCGCGCTCCCGGGGCGAGGTCCGCCCCACGCGCACGGCGGCGCGGCGGGAGGAGCCGTTAGCCTCGACCTTCCCGCAGACCCGAGGGACCATCGGAACACCTGGGAGCGACTGACCCGTGCACGGCGACTCAGGGCCCGCTGGGGCGCAGCCCGAGGAGAACGAGGCCATCGAGCTCTACTACGACGACTTCGCCCCGCACTACGTGCCGGGGTGGCGTTCCCTCGAGCACTACGGCCCCCTCGTCGCCGACTTCCTGCTGCGCACCGTCACACCTGAGTGCAGGGTGCTCGACGTCGGGTGTGGACCGGGGCACCTGACGAGGAACCTCGCCCCGGACGTCTCCGTCACGGGGATCGACCTGTCGCCACGGATGCTCGAGGTGGCGAGCGCCGCCCGGCCGGGGGGCCGGTACGAGCAGCACGACTTCCACGATCCGCTCCCGGGCAGCTGGGAGCGCTTCGACGTCGTCGTCGCCGTGGGGTGCCTGGAGTTCTGTCGCGACCTCACCGCGACGCTGCGGAACCTCGCCGCGGCGTGCGCGCCGGGGGCGCGACTCCTGGTGGGAGTCGTCGAGGACCGCGCCGTGCGGGCCCCCGGCCGTTCCCGGCGCGCGTTCTCCGACGACGGCCTGCCGGGGGTCGACATGCACTGCTACGACGCCACCGCGCAGCTGGACGCGGTGACGGCCGCAGGGTTGTCGCCGTGGTCGTACCGGTTCGTCCCGGCCTGGCGCCACGACGAGTACTCCTACGTCGTGCAGTACGGGCTGTGGGAACTCCGGAAGGACCCACCGGGCCAGTAGCGGTCCGCGACGCCCCGTTCAGGGGCGCGCGCGCCCCACCGGCTGGTCGATCGACACGTGCGTGTCCACGCCGGAAACGTGCACCACCCCGGGCACCGTGCGCAGCAGCACCGCCGCGATGCGCCGCTGGCCGGGGTCGTGGACCCCGTCCAGGGTCAGCACGCCGTCCTCCACCTCGACCCGCCAGGGCTGCCCGGGCAGGTCCTCCGCCAGTCGTGCCAGGGCCGCCTCGCGCACGTCCTCGTCGGGGTGGGCGATCGTGCGCAGCACGTCGCGCCGGGCGATGATCCCCACGAGTCGGCGCCCGTCGCACACCGGCGCTGCGTGGATGCCGTGGTCCAGTAGCAACGAGGCCGCCGTGGCCAGGTCCGCGCGCGGCTCCACCGTCAGCGGCCGCGTCGTCATCACCTCCGCCACCGTGCGCGGCGGCGTCCCGCCGTCGCCGCTGTCGCCGTCGCGGTCCATCTCGTGGCTGCGCGGGTCGCTGCCCAGGCGGTCGCGCAGCAGGTCGCTCTCGCTGACCATCCCCACCAGGTGCCCGTCGGCGTCCAGCACCGGCACCGAGGAGACGCGGTGGTGCAGGAGCGTGCGCGCCGCGTGCGCCACCTCGTCGTCGTCCAGGACCGTCACCACCGGGACCGTCATCGCCTCGCGGACCAGCACCCCGACCACCTCCCGGCGCCCGCCGCGACCCTCGCGGCGCTGCTGCCTCCGATGGTGGCGCCTGGCGGCGCGCACCGCCAGGCCCGGCGCGCCCACGCTCACGCCAGGTCGGTGCGCATCACGTGCGCCAGCGCCGCCGCCGCCCGCGTGGTGTCCGGGCGCTCCCCGGTGATGAGGTCGGCGAAGGTGAACGACTCCGCCACCCGCACCAGCAGGTACGCCAGGTCGTGCGCCGGCAGCGGCGGCGCCAGCCGGCCGGCGGCCTCCTCCTCGGCCAGCAGCGACTCCACCGTCGCCACCAGCCGGCGCTGCACGTCGCCGGCCGCCGTCGTCAGCAGCCGCAGCGCCCGCACCGGCTCGCGGTGCAGGAACGCGCGGAAGTACGGCGCCGAGATCAGCGCGTCGGTGAACGCCGTCAGCACCGCCACCACGCGCTGCCCGCCGCGCTCGGGCACGGCCGCGTCGATGCGGTCCAGGGTCGGCTCCGCCAGCGACCACAGCAGCTCCGACAGCAGCGCGTCGCGGTTGCCCAGCCAGCGGAACAGCGAGGTGCGGTCCACGCCCAGCTGAGCGGCCAGGGCGCTGACGTCCAGGCGCTCGCCGGCGATGAAGCCGCGCCGCGCCCGGCGGAAGGCGTGCACGGCGTCCCCGCTGCCGCCGGCGGCCAGCCGGCGCGAGAGCGGGGTGGGCACCAGGAGCGCTCCGCGCCGACCCAGCGGCAGACCCTGGACCCCCGGTGCGTGCAACACATGGCCGAGTGTTGCAGACTGGGCGCGCGTGGCGCAGCGACGCGCCACTCCCACCAGTGACGGAGAGCCCCGTGACCGACCTGCTCGCCAGCGACTTCTACGCCTTCCAGGACGAGGCCCTCACGACCCGCGAGAAGGAGTCCGTGCTCGCGCTGCGCGAGTACCTGGAGACGAGCGTGCGGCCCGTCGCCGACGCCTGCTGGGTGCGAGCGGAGTTCCCCGCCGAGGTGGTCAAGCCCCTGGCCGAGCTGGGCTGCTACGGCGCCGCCTGGCCCGAGACGCGCCGCTTCGAGAACTCCGCCGTGCACCGCGGCTGGGTCGCCATGGAGCTCTCGCGCGTGGACGCCTCCATCGCCACCTTCGTCGGCGTCACCAACGGCCTGGCCATGGGGTCCATCGCCGTCACCGGCTCGCCCGCCCAGCGCGAGCGCTGGCTGCCGGCCATGGCCCGCGGCGAGGTCGTCGGCGCCTTCGGCCTGACCGAACCCGGATCCGGGTCCGACGCGGCCCGCGGCCTGACCACCACCGCCCGCCGCGAGGGCGGCACCTGGGTCCTGGACGGCGCCAAGCGCTGGATCGGCAACGCCACCTTCGCCGACGTCGTGGTCGTCTGGGCCCGCGACGTCGCCGACGACCAGGTCAAGGGCTTCCTCGTGCCCGGGGACACCCCCGGCTTCACCGCCACGAAGATCGAGGACAAGATCGCGCTGCGCACCGTCCAGAACGCCGACGTCGTCCTGGACGGCGTGCGGGTGCCCGAGGAGCAGCGCCTGCAGAACGCCCACTCCTTCAAGGACACCGCCACCGTGCTGCGCCTGACCCGCGCCGAGGTCGCCTGGCAGGCCGTCGGCGTCGCGATGGGCGCCTACGAGGCCGCCCTGGACTACGCGCAGCGCCGGGAGCAGTTCGGCAGGCCCATCGCCGCCCGCCAGCTCGTGCAGGACCTGCTCGTGCGCAGCCTCGGCGACATCACCGCCTCCCTGGCCCTGTGCGTGCAGGTCTCCCGCCTGCTCGACGCCGGCCGCCAGCACGACGCGCACTCGGCGCTGGCGAAGGCCTACACCACCACCCGCATGCGTGAGACCGTCGCGCGCTGCCGCGAGGTCCTGGGTGGCAACGGCATCGTGCCCGAGCACGGCGTGGCGCGGTACTTCGCCGACGCCGAGGCGATCTACTCCTACGAGGGCACCCGGGAGATGAACACCCTCATCGTCGGGCGGGCGATCACCGGGCACGCCGCCTTCGCCTGAACCCCGGAACCCCGGAACCCCGGAACCCCGGACCGGGGCCACGGACCGGACCACCTCCGAGGGCGGCTCGCGTGCTGCCACCGCTGCGTGGTCCGCGGGTCCGAGACCGGTGACGACCCGGCGGTGACGACCCGGCGGTGACGACCCGCGGTGACGACCCGCGGTGACGACCCGCGGTGACGACCCGCGGTGACGACCCGCGGTGACGACCGGCCCGCCACGCGGGACACCGGGGCCGCGCCCTGCCCGGCGACCCCGCCCGGGCGCTGCGGGGGAGAAGGCCCCCGCCGCCCGGCGGGTCGCCTGCCGGGGGTCGAGGAGATCACCGCCGGGCGGCTCCCCACGCGGGCGGCGGTGCGGGGGCACCCCGCCGTTGCTGGCGCGGCCGGGGTGTCGCTAGGTTGCCGCGAACGCCCTGACCAGCTGCGTCGACCCGCCTGCTGACCAGCGGGCCAGCCCCAGCCGGACGACCCGAGGTGACACCGTGGCCCTGCCTCCCCTGACCGCCGAACAGCGCGCCGCCGCTCTGGAGAAGGCGGCCGCCGCCCGACGCGAGCGCGCGGAGGTGAAGAACCGCCTGAAGTACGCCGGCGGCAGCCTGGAGGACGTCGTGCGCGAGGGGCAGGACAACGAGGTGCTGGGCAAGATGAAGGTCTCCGCGCTGCTGGAGTCCCTGCCCAACGTCGGCAAGGTCCGCGCCCGCCAGATCATGGCCGAGATCGGTATCTCGGAGTCGCGGCGGGTGCGCGGGCTGGGCGCGCACCAGATCGCCGCCCTCGTGGAGCGCTTCGGAGGCGCGGGCACCGGGGACGCCGGTGACACGGGGGACTCCCGGCGCGCCGCGCCCGCGGAGCGGGCCGCGGCGAACGCGAACGGGAGCGCGTCCCGACCGTGACCGATCCCCAGCAGGACCCCCGGCAGGACCCCCGGCACGCCCCCCGCGCCGAGCAGCACGCCCCGGCGCAGGGACCGGCGCGCCTGACCGTGCTGGCCGGTCCCACCGCCGTGGGCAAGGGCACCGTCTCGGCCGACCTGCGCCGGCGCTACCCCGACGTGTGGATCTCCGTGTCGGCCACCACCCGTCCCCAGCGACCCGGCGAGGTCGACGGGGTGCACTACCACTTCGTCTCCGAGCAGACCTTCGACGGCTACGTCGAGCGCGGCGAGCTGCTGGAGTGGGCCCGCGTGCACGGCCGGCACCGCTACGGCACCCCGCGCGGGCCCGTGCAGCAGGTCCTGGCCGCAGGGCGCCCGGCACTGCTGGAGATCGACCTGGCCGGTGCCCGGCAGGTGCGCGAGGCGATGCCCGAGGCTCGCTTCGTCTTCCTGGCCCCGCCCAGCTGGGAGGAGCTGGTGCGCCGCCTGGTGGGACGCGGCACCGAGAGCGCCGAGGAGCGCGAGCGACGCCTGGCCACCGCGCGCGTGGAGCTGGCCGCCGAGCCGGAGTTCGACGTGACGATCTACAACGACGACGTGCAGCGCGCCACCGACGAGCTCGTGCAGTGGATGGGGCTGCGGAGCTCGTAGGATGGGTCGGTCTGCCCGTCGCCCGACGGGCACGTCCCCCGAACCGAGGAGAGTCACCGTGGCTGGAACCGTCGCGTCGCCCGAGGGCATCACCAACCCGCCCATCGACGACCTGCTGACGGCCGCCGACTCCAAGTACGCGCTGGTCATCTACGCCGCCAAGCGCGCCCGGCAGATCAACGCGTACTACTCCCAGCTCGGCGAGGGCCTGCTGGAGTACGTCGGCCCGCTGGTGGAGACCCACGTGCAGGAGAAGGCCCTGTCGGTGGCCATGCGCGAGATCAACGAGGGCCTGCTGACCTCGGAGCCCACCGAGCAGTGAGCCCCGCCCGCGGCCCCCGGGTCGTGCTGGGGGTCGCCGGTGGCATCGCGGCCTACAAGGCCGCGATGCTGCTGCGCGAGCTCACCGAGTCCGGCCACGACGTCACCGTCGTGCCCACCGCCGCCGCCGAGCGGTTCGTGGGCCGCGCCACCTGGGAGGCGCTGTCCGGGCACCCGGTCGCCACCGACGTGTGGACCGGCGCCGCGGAGGTCCCGCACGTGCGCCTGGGCCGGCACGCCGACCTCGTCGTCGTGGCCCCCGCCACCGCCGACCTGCTGGCGCGCGCTGCGCACGGACTGGCCGACGACCTGCTGACCAACGTGCTGCTGACCGCCACCTGCCCGGTGCTGCTGGCGCCGGCGATGCACACCGAGATGTGGCAGCACCCCGCGGTGCAGGACAACGTCGCGCTGCTGCGCTCACGCGGCGTCACCGTCCTGGAGCCGGCCTCCGGTCGCCTGACCGGCGCCGACACCGGCCCCGGCCGCCTGCCCGAGCCGCCCGAGATCGCCGCCGCCTGCCGCCGCCTGCTGGGTTCCGGCGCTCGCCGGGGCGACCTGGCCGGTCGGCGCGTGGTCGTCTCCGCCGGTGGCACCCGTGAGCCGCTGGACCCCGTGCGCTTCCTGGGCAACCGCTCCTCCGGGCGCCAGGGCGTGGCGCTGGCCGCAGCTGCCGCTGCCCGCGGTGCGCGCGTGACCCTGGTGGCCGCGCACCTGGAGGTGCCCGCCCCGGCAGGCGTGCACGTGGTCCCGGTGGGCACCGCCGTCGAGCTGCAGCAGGCCGTCCACGCGGCCGCCGCCGGTGCCGACGCGGTCGTCATGGCCGCCGCGGTGGCCGACTTCCGGCCCGCCACCCGCGCCGGCACCAAGATCAAGAAGAGCGAGGACCCCGCGCGCGACCCCGTCGTGGTCCTCGAGCGCAACCCCGACGTCCTGGCCGGGCTGGTCGCCGAGCGCGTCGCGGCACCGGCGGGGTCGCACCGGTGCGTCCTGGTGGGTTTCGCCGCCGAGACCGGCGACGAGTCCGGCACCGTCCTGGAGCACGGCCGCGCCAAGCTGGCCCGCAAGGGCTGCGACCTGCTGGTGCTCAACGAGGTCGGCGAGACCAAGGGGTTCGCCGCACCCACCAACGCCGTCGTGCTGCTGGGCGCCGACGGCTCGGAGCGCACCGTGGCCGAGACCAGCAAGGACGTCGTCGCCGACGCCGTGTGGGACGCGGTGGTGCCTATGCTGACCGCGACCACGCCCGTGATCACCCCCGCGACCACCTCCCAGGTCCCCGAGATCCCCGAGACTGGAGCCCCGTGACCACCCCGCTGCGCCTGTTCACCTCCGAGTCGGTCACCGAGGGACACCCCGACAAGATCTGCGACCAGATCTCCGACGGCGTCCTCGACGCCCTGCTGGCGCAGGACCCGCGCAGCCGGGTCGCGGTGGAGACGATGGTCACCACCGGCCTGGTGCACGTGGCGGGGGAGGTCACCACCTCGGCCTACGCCGACATCCCCACCATCGTGCGCCAGACACTGCTGGGCATCGGCTACGACTCCTCGGCCAAGGGCTTCGACGGGCGCACCTGCGGGGTGGAGGTCTCCATCGGCTCGCAGTCCCCGGACATCGCCCAGGGCGTGGACGAGGCGTGGGAGAACCGCCAGGACGGCTACGGCGACGCCGCCGGCGCCGACCCGCTCGACCTGCAGGGCGCCGGCGACCAGGGCCTGATGTTCGGCTACGCCTGCGACGACACCCCCGAGCTGATGCCGCTGCCGATCCACCTGGCGCACCGGCTCGCCCAGCGCCTGTCCGAGGTCCGCAAGAAGGGCGAGGTGCCCTACCTGCGCCCCGACGGCAAGACCCAGGTGACCATCGGCTACGACGGCGACCGGCCCGTCACGCTGGACACCGTGGTGCTGTCCACCCAGCACGAGCCGGGTGTGGACCTGGTCAAGACCCTCACCCCGGACGTGCGCCGGCACGTCATCGAGCCGGTGCTGGAGGGTCTCGAGCTGGACACCTCCGACATCCGGCTGCTGGTCAACCCCACCGGCCGCTTCGAGATCGGCGGCCCCATGGGCGACGCCGGCCTGACCGGGCGCAAGATCATCGTGGACACCTACGGCGGCATGGCCCGCCACGGCGGCGGCGCCTTCAGCGGCAAGGACCCCTCCAAGGTGGACCGCTCCGCCGCCTACGCCATGCGCTGGGTCGCCAAGAACGTCGTGGCCGCCGGGCTGGCGCGTCGCTGCGAGGTGCAGGTCGCCTACGCCATCGGCAAGGCGCACCCGGTGGGCCTGTACGTGGAGACCTTCGGCACCGAGCAGGTGGGCCTGGGCCGCATCCAGGCAGCCATCCGCGAGGTGTTCGACCTGCGCCCGGCCGCCATCGTGCGCGACCTGGACCTGCTGCAGCCCGTCTACTCCCCGACCGCGGCGTACGGCCACTTCGGCCGCGAGCTCGCGGGGTTCACCTGGGAGCGCACCGATCGCGTCGACGCGCTGCGCGCCGCCGCGGGCAGCTGAGCGGGCAGCTGAGCGGGGACGGCGCCGAGGCCGCCGGTGCCGTGGCCGGGGCGGCGAGCCCCGCTCCGGCCGATCCGGGGACCGCGGAGGAGACCCCGCAGGCCCCGGTCGAGCGCCCCCGCAAGCGCGCGCCGCGCCGCGCCGCGCAACTCGAGGGCGTCGCAGGCACGGACCCGGTGGCGCGGGTGCTGGTCCAGGTGCCCCTGCCGCACCTGGACCGCCCCTTCGACTACCTCGTGCCCGCCTCGATGGAGCACACCGCCGAACCGGGCCGGCTGGTCCGGGTGCCCTTCGCCGGCAGCGACGCGGAGGGCTGGGTACTGTCGCGCTCGGCCGCCAGCGAGCACCCCGGCAAGCTGGCGCGGCTGCGGCGCGTGGTCTCCGGCCTGCCCGTGCTCAGCCCCCAGGTCCTCACCCTGTGCGAGCAGGTCGCCGACCACTACGCAGGCACCCTGGCCGACGTCGTGCGCCTGGCGGTGCCCGGCCGGCACGCCGGCGCCGAGGAGGCGCTGCTGCGCGCCGAGCCGGTGCACCACGAGCCGGTGCCCGACCCGGTGACGGCCGGCGAGGACCTGGCCGGCTGGGAACGGCACACCGCCGGGCGCGCGTTCCTGGCCCACGTCGCCGGCGGCGGCGACCCGCGCGCGGTGGCCACCCTGGCGCCGGGCACCGACGCCTTCGAGGCGCTGGCCGTGGCCGCCCGCGCCACCCTGGCCTCCGGGCGCACCGCACTGCTGGTGGTGCCCGACCACCGCGACCTGGTGCGGCTGGACGCCGCCCTGACCCGGCGCCTGCCCGTCGGCGCGCACGTCCTGCTGGAGGCCGAGGCCGGGCCCGCCGCCCGCTACGGCGCCTTCCTGCAGGCCCTGACCGGGCGCGCCCGCGTGGTGGCCGGCACCCGCGCCGCCGTCTTCGCCCCTCTGCCGAACCTGGGCCTGCTCGCCGTGCTGGAGGACGGCGACGACTCCCACGCCGAGCAGCGCGCCCCCTACCCGCACGTGCGCGAGGTCGCCGTCGCGCGCGCCGGCGCCGGCGGCTGCGCGGCCCTGTTCGCCGGGCGCACCCGCACCGCCGAGACGCAAGTGCTGCTGGAGAGCGGCTGGGCCCGCGCGGTCACCGCTCCGCGCGAGGGCGTGCGCGCCAGCGCGCCGCGCATCGCGGTGGCCGGCACCAGCGGCCCCGACGCGCAGGACCCGCTGGCCGCTGCCGCCCGCCTGCCCAGCGACGGCTGGCGGGTCCTGCGCGAGGCGGTGCGCCGCGGCCCGGTCCTGGTGCAGGTCCCGCGCACGGGGTACGTGCCCACCCTGGCCTGCCGGACCTGCCGCGAACCGGCCCGGTGCACCGCCTGCCACGGGCCGCTGGCCATCACCGCCGACGACCAGCCCGCGTCCTGCCGCTGGTGCGGGCGCCCGGCCACCGACTGGACCTGCCCCGCCTGCGGCGACGGGCGCCTGCGCGCGGTGGTCACCGGCGCCCGCCGCACCGCCGAGGAGCTCGGGCGCGCCTTCCCCGGCGTGGACGTGCGCACCTCCGGCGGCTCGCGCGTGCTCGACGAGGTGCCCGCCGAGTCGTCCCTGGTCATCGCCACCCCGGGCGCCGAGCCCGTCGCCCCCGGCGGCTACGCGGCCGCGCTGCTGCTGGACGGCTGGGCGCTGCTGAACCGCCCCGACCTGCGTGCCCAGGAGGAGGCGCTGCGCCGCTGGGCCGGCGCTGCGGCGCTGGTGCGCGGCGCCGGCGCAGGCGGTGTCGTGGTCGTGGTCGCCGACCCGCAGGCCGCCGCCGTGCAGGCCCTGGTGCGCTGGGACCCGGCGGGCTTCGCCGAGCGCGAACTGGCCCAGCGCGCCGAGCTGGACCTGCCGCCGGCAGCCCGTTTCGCCGGCCTCATCGGCACCGCCGCCGACGTCGCCGACGCCGTGGGTGCCACCGTGGCCGCGCTGGCGGACCCGGCCGGCGCTCGCGTGCTGGGGCCCATCCCGCTGCCGGAGCGGCCGGGCACCGCGCCGGCGGTGCGCACCGTGGTGCGGGTGCCCCGCGCCGCCTCGGCCGACCTGGCGCGCGCCTTGAAGTCCGTCACCGCGGGGCGCAGCGCCCGCAAGCTGCCGGTCGTGCGGGTGCGGGTGGATCCCCAGCAGATCGGCTGAGGCGCGCCCGGGCCGGGCTGGAACCCGGTCGGCACCGCGCGGTGCGTCCGCAGCCGCTGCGCCGCCACCGACACCGGTGGGCTCAAGGCGGCGTCCTGCCCGGTCGAGCTGTTCAGGGGGCGGCCGACCGGGCCGCCGGCGGCACGGGAGGTGGTGGGTGGTGGACGGCATCAGCGGCGTCACGTCCCGCATCGCGGAGATCCAGGCGCTCATCGGCTCCCTGCAGCCCCCGGCGCCCGCGACCACGACATTCTCCAGCACCGCGCCCGGGACCGGCACCGGTGGCGCCACGGGGTCGGCGTTCGCCTCGACGCTGTCGCAGAGCATCGCCGCGCGGTCCACGACCGGTGGCCTGCTCACCGGCGCCGGCCCCGCGCCGGGCACGGCCTCGGCGGGTGCGGGCGCCCCGTCGACGGCCGGCCTGCGCAACGCCGACGGGGTGCCGCTGGAGCTGGTCAAGTACGGCAACGGGAAGGTCCCCGCCGCCGCGTTGAGCAGCATCGGGCAGGGTTCGCACAAGCTGTGGGCCCCGGCGGCCCAGGCGTATCAGCAGCTGCGCGCGGCCGCGGCCCGCGACGGCGTCACGATCAAGGCCACGGACTCCTACCGCTCCTACGAGCAGCAGGTCGAGCTGGCCCAGCGCAAGGGCCTGTACTCCCAGGGCGGCCTGGCGGCCAGGCCCGGCACCAGCGAGCACGGCTGGGGCCTGAGCCTGGACCTGGACCTGGACACCGAGGCCCTGAACTGGATGCGCACCCACGCCGAGGAGCACGGCTTCAGCGAGAACGTGCCCCGCGAGCCGTGGCACTGGACCTTCACCGCCTGAGCCGGCCGGATCCCGGTCCGTCCACGCGCGGAGCGACCTCGGCGAGCCCCTCCCGTCGACCCGGCCTCGCCTCCACCACCTCGTGCGTCAACCCCGTGCGCCAACCCCGTGCGCGCTGCGGGAACGACGGCGTCCCACCCGGCGCTTCGTACCCCCAGGGGGTACCTGGACGGGCCCCCGCGAACGCGCACGAGCAGGTGCGCGGCGCCCGAGACGCCGCAGGGGAAGAACCGTGATCCAGAGCATCGAGCTGACCACCGGCCGGGGCGCCGCACCGGCCTCCTCCGGTTGCGCCTGCTGCGGCCCGGCCACCGCCGCTGCCCCCGCCCCGGCAGCGGCCGCGACCGCCGGTGGCGCCGTCAGCAGCACCTACGCCGTCACCGGCATGACCTGCGGGCACTGCGTCGGCGCCGTGCGCGACGAGCTCACCGGCCTGGCCGACGTCCACGACGTGCAGGTCGACCTCGTGCCCGGTGGCACCTCGACGGTGACCGTGACCGCCGGCCGCGTCCTCGACCGGGCCGTGGTGACCGCCGCCGTCGGCGAGGCCGGCTACCGGCTGCTGCCCCCTGCCTGAGCCCGTGCGCCCCTCCCGGGGCGCCACCCGCTCGGGCGTCCTCGCCGGCCCCGTCACCGGCGGGGGCGCCCGCACCGCGCGAGGTCACCGGCCCGGCCCCAGCGGCACTCACCCCGCCTGCGGCCAGCTCCAGCCGGTGTTGTTCACCAGCCGGCGCAACCCGGCCCGGCGATCGGCCTGCGAACCGGCCTGCCGCGCGAACGTGCTGCCGTCGACGAGAGGGACCCCGGCCCGCACCAGCTCGTGCAGCGAGGGGACGGCCGGCGCGTCCGGGGCCGGTGCCGTCGCCGAGGTGGAGGAGGCGGTCTCCACGTAGCGGCTGATCGCCTCGCGCACCGGTGCCACGGCGCTGTCGTCCGGGCGCGCACCCGCGGCGACGCCGGCGTCGAGGATCAGCATCGCCTCGTCCAGCGTCGCGATGGCCCGTGATGCCGACGTCCTGGCGTTGCCGGTGTGGAAGTAGTGCAGCACCGGGTAGGCCAGGTGCTGCTCGCCCACCCGGGCCACCTCGCTGCTGAGGCTGACGAGGTGCTGGACGAAGGCGGAGCTGAACCCCCCACCGGTCCATCCGCGCGCCACCACCTGCACGGGGTGCGCCCCCAGGGCGAAGACGTGCACCGCCAGGGCCCGGGCGGCGACGACGGCCTGCACCACCGAGAGCAGGTACGTGATGGCCAGGGTGATCAGCAGGAATCCGCTGAACCCCGCGATCGTGGCCATCAGCCGCCAGCCCGCCTGGTCGGCGGCGTAGTCACCCACGCCCAGGGTGGCGGTGGAGAACCCGGCGAAGTAGACCGTGTCGAGCACCCCCGCCGCCCGGCCGGTCGTGGAGTTCACCACCGCGCCGCTGCCGAGGAACAGCAGCGACCACCCCGCCCACAGCAGCAGCACCCACACCAACGCCGTCGTCGTCAGCAGCAGCGCCCCGGCCAGCCTCAGTGCCGTGCCCTCCTCGTCCCGGGGGTGGCGCCACAGCAGGAGGCACCACAGCACCCCTGTCACCCGGCCCGTCACCGGCCCGGCCCCCGTGCTCACGGACAGCGTGGTCAGCAGGGCGTCGACGAAGACGAGGACGACGATCGCGGCACCGGCGACGATCTCCACGGACTGCAGCACCGGCCCATGGTGCCCACCCGCCCCGGCCCGCGCGCGGGGAGCCGGACCCGGCCGGGCGGCGGGTCCGCTCACCGCCCGAGGAGCGCGAACCGTCCGGGCAAGCGCTTGCCAGGGCGCCGCGCGTCCTCGTACGGTCGATCGCAGCGGGAGGGCCGTACGCCGCTGAATCGTTTCGCGACGACGGCGTCGCGTGGACCGGGCCCACCCACGGACGAAGGACGGGCGATGAGGCTTCTCCCACGTGCGACCACCGGCCGCGCGCTCCTGTGCGGCGTCGGCGCCGCCCTGCTGGTGGGTTCCGCCACCGGCACCGCCGGCGCGAACCCCGCACCCGACGAGACGGGTGCCCGCGCCGGTGTCCAGCTCGAGTGGCTCGACCGCGGCCTGGTCGCGGCGGCCACCGATCGCGGCGTGTTCCTGTCGTGGCGGCTGCTGGGGCACGAGGTCACCGGCGCCACGGTGAGCGGCGAGGCCGGCCCGGGCTTCCGCGTCTACCGCGACGGCGCGCTCGTGACGACCGTCACCGGCAGCACGAACTGGCTGGACACCGCCGGCGGCGCGGGCTCGCGCTACCGCGTGGTGCCCGTCGTCGACGGCCGCGAGGCCGGCTCGGTGGGGGAGGCGACCCCGTGGGGCGGGGCGTCCCTGGACGTGGCGCTGCGCAGACCGGCCGGCGGCACCACCCCGGCGGGGGAGCAGTACACCTACTCCGCCAACGACGTCAGCGCCGCGGACGTCGACGGCGACGGGCAGCTCGAGCTCGTCGTGAAGTGGGACCCCTCGAACTCCAAGGACGTCTCCCAGGCCGGCTACACCGGCAACGCCTACCTCGACACGTACGAGCTGGACGGCACCCTCCTGGCCCGTGTCGACCTCGGCGTGAACATCCGCGCCGGCGCCCACTACACCCAGTTCCTGGTGCAGGACTTCGACGGCGACGGCCGCGCCGAGCTGATGCTCAAGACCGCCCCGGGCACCTCCAGCACCCGCTACGTCGACGGGAAGGCGGCCGGCACCCGGCCGATCACGTTGCTGCCCGAGGACGTGGCGGCGGGTGTGACCCACGCCGACGACTACCGGCTCAGCGCCGCGCAGTACCGCGAGCACTTCATCGGGGTGCTGCGCGGCTGGCACGCCCACCCCGAGGTCGTCGCCGGTCGCTGGCCGGCCACGGTCGAGGAGGCTCTGGGTCTGGAACCGAGGTACTCGTACCCCCTTTCGCAGGAGGACGCCGCGGCCCTGGCGGACCACTTCATCGACGTCTACGCATCCGCCCGCTCCTCCCGCAACGCGTTGCGGCGGTTCGAGGGTTTCGTCCTGACCGGGCCCGAGTACCTCACCGTCTTCGACGCCGGCACCGGCGAGGAGCTGCAGACCGTCGCGTACGAACCCGGCCGCACCGACGACGGCCTGATGTGGGGCGACTACGCCATGTCCCGCATCGAGCCGGGCAACCGCGTCGACCGGTTCCTCGCCGGCGTCGCCCACCTCGACGGCGAGCACCCCTCGGCGGTCTTCGCCCGCGGCTACTACACGCGCACGGCCCTGGTCGCCTACGACTGGGACGGTGAACGGCTGACGCGGCGCTGGTCCGTCGACAGCGGTTTCACCCCCATGACCAACCCGTTCGACGACAGCCCCCACGGGCGCGACGGCACCGACCCGGTGTACGGGACCCTCACCACGCAGGGGTTCCACTCCCTGAGCGCCGCCGACGTCGACGGCGACGGCAGGCACGAGATCGTCTACGGCTCCGCCACCATCGACGACGACGGCTCCCTGCTGTACTCCTCGTTCGACACGATGCCCGAGGGCTCGGCGGACCCCGGCGCGAGCGCCCGGCTGGGCCACGGCGACGCCATGCACGTCACCGACATCGACCCCGACCGCCCGGGCCTGGAGATCTTCACCGTGCACGAGGGCGGCACCTGGGCCCCGTACGGCAACGCGCTGCGCGACGCCGCCACCGGCGAGACGATCTTCGGCACCTACTCCGGCCGCGACACCGGCCGCGGCATGATCGGCGACGTCGACCCCGGCACCCGCGGCATCGAGGTCTGGGCGTCGATGCCGAACGGCACGGACGGCTCCGGCCTGCTCAGCGCCCGGGGCGAGCAGCTGGCCCCCACCACGCCCGGCACCAACCAGTCGATCCGCTGGGCCGCCGACGGCACCACCCAGATCGTCGAGGGATCCGGCGACGCCACCCCCGTCGTGGTCGACCGTGACCGCGGCGTCCTGCTCACCGCGACCGGCACCCGCACGAACAACGGCACCAAGGGCAACCCGGCCCTGGTCGCCGACGTCCTCGGCGACTGGCGCGAGGAACTGGTGCTGCGCACCACCGACAGCACGGCGCTGCGCATCTTCCTCAGCACCGAGGTGACCGACCGCGCGGTGCGAACCCTGCTGCACGACCCGCAGTACCGCGACGAGGTCGCCCGGCAGCAGACCGGCTACAACCAGCCGACGCACCCCGGCTTCTACCTCGCCTCCGACACCGACTTCACGCAGGTCCCCGCCCCGGACGTGCTGGCACCCACCCCCGAGGTGCTCGGTGCCCGCCTGGCGGAGCTGTCCGCCGCCGGCGAGGTCACCGGACCGGTGGCGAAGGTCCTGCGGGCGCACGCGCGCAACGCGCAGCGGCACCTCGAGCGCGGCCGCGCGGAGCAGGCCGGGCGTGAGCTGCACCGCTTCCTCGACCGGCTCGAGCAGCGCCCGGGCAGCAGCCGGGTCGGTGAGCACGCGGAGCGGGTCCTGCGGTACACCGCCACCTCCGCGCTCACCGCGCTGGGCTGAGCGCACCGCCCCCGGCGCCGCTGCGTGCCCGGCGCCGCCCGCGACGACGGCCGGCGCCGGGCACGGGCCTCAGCCCCGTCCCGGCAGGTGGACCACGGCCGTGTCGCCGGTGCGCTGCACCCGCACCCCCGGCAGCGCGGCGACCTCCTCCAGCCACGCCAGCTTCCCCGCGCGCGAGACGCCCGTCGAGGCGCGGGAGGCGTCCAGCACCACCACGCCCGGCAGCCGCTCCAGCGGGGTGTCCACGGACCAGCCCACCACGTGGTGCCCGCCGCCGGCGTCCCCCAGCAGGTACGGGCCGGAGGTGTTGTCCGCCGCCAGCCGCGAACCGTCCGGCAGTTCCGCGGTCGCCGCCCGCACCTGCTGCACGTGCGGCCCGGGCCGCCAGGTGGCCGTCTGCCACGGCATCGACAGCGACCCCACCGGTAGCACCCACGCCGTGGTCACCGCGCCGGCCAGGGCCGCCAGGACCGCCAGCGGCGCCACCGCCCGCGGCCGGCGAGCGCGCACCCGGCGCAGCACGTCCACCAGCGCCACCGCCGCCACCGGCACCAGCACCGCCCCGTAGTGCAGCCCCGGCGACCAGTACGACGGCGTGACGGACGCCAGCCGCCACGCCAGCGTCGGCACCGCCAGCAGCGCCACCGGCGAGGCGATCCACAGCAGCCCGCCGCCGGCCGCGGTGGCGAGCACCAGCGCCGCCCGCAGCCGCAGCGCCTCACCGGTGGGCACCGGCTCGGGCGCCGCCGCGGTGCGCGCGCTGCCGCCGAAGGCCGCCAGCCGGCTCAGGTCGTGCGCCGGATCGACCAGCAGCATCGTCGCGAACGCCAGCGCCACCCCGGCCACCGCCGCCGCCGCCAGCGCCAGACCGGCCCGGCGCCGCCCGCGCAGCCACAGCAGCGCCGCCACCACGGCCACGGTGGCGCCCATGTCCTCCTTGACCAGCAGCAGCGGCAGCGACCACAGCGCCGCCGCCCGGTGCCGGTGCTCCAGCAGCGCGGTGCCGCACAGCGCCAGCAGCGGCACCGCCAGGCACACCTCGTGCACGTCGAAGCGCGCCGCCGCCAGCGACCCGTGCGCCACCGCCGTCCCCGCCGCCACGGCCGCCGCGGCCGGCAGCGGCAGGTGCCGCACCGCGCAGCGCGCCACCAGCGCCGTGCCCAGCCCCAGCAGCAGCGCCTGCGCCAGCACCAGCGAGCGCGGGTCGGGCCAGAGCGCCCACACCGGGCCGAAGACGGCCGTGGCGGGGGAGAAGTGGTCCCCCAGCAGCGGCGTGCCGCCCAGCACCCCGGAGGTGGGCAGCTGCAGCTGCGCCCACGAGGCCGCCGACTGGCTGAAGATGCCCAGGTCGTAGTTCGTCGCCTCGCCGCGGTGGAAGTGCCCCAGCCCGATCGAGGCGCACAGCAGCGCCGAGACCGCCCCGGCGAGCACCACCAGCGCACGGCCGGTGGACGTCGGTGCGCGGGGTGCGGGCGGTCGAGGGGCCGGGGTGGGCGTGCGCAGCGCGGTCATCGCCGACGATGATGCCGCCGCCCCGCCCGGCTCCCACCCCCGCCCCGCACCGCCCGCGCCGCCGCGCCCGGAGGTGTCGCCGACGGCACCTAGACTCTCCGGGTCGCCCGCGTCCGCCGCGGCGTCCCGAACCCCCAGCACACCCCAGCACACCCCAGCACACCCCAGCACACCCCAGCACACCCCAGCCCGCGAGGAGCCCCGTGGCAGTCCAGCCGATCCGCCTGTTCGGCGACCCGGTCCTGCGTCAGCGCGCCGAGGAGGTCACGACCTTCGACAAGGAGCTGCGCAAGCTCGTCAAGGACCTGGAGGACACCATGCTCGCCGCACCCGGCGCCGGGCTGGCCGCACCGCAGCTGGGCGTGGGCCTGCGCGTGTTCACCTACCACGCCGACGGTGAGCTGGGGCACCTGGTCAACCCCGTGCTCGACCTCTCCGAGGAGTGCCAGGACGGCGACGAGGGCTGCCTGTCCTTCCCCGGCATCGTCGCCGACACCCGCCGCGCCCTGCACGTGGTCGCCAAGGGGTACGACGTGCACGGCGAACCGGTCACGATCACCGGCTCGGAGTTCAAGGCCCGCGCCATCCAGCACGAGACCGACCACCTGGACGGGGTGCTGTTCATCGACCGCCTCGACAAGGCACAGCGCAAGCTGGCCCTGAAGGCCGTGCGCGAGGCCGAGTGGCTCGGCCAGCCCGTCCCGCAGGTCAAGGTCTCCCCGCACGCCACCTTCGGGCAGGCCCGGTAGTGCGCCTGGTCTTCGCCGGCACCCCCGAGGTGGCGCTGCCCTCCCTGGAGGCGCTGCTGGCCTCCCCCCACGAGGTCACCGCCGTCGTGACCCGCCCCGACGCCCGCGCCGGCCGCGGCCGTCGCTCCGCCGCCTCACCGGTGGCCCAGCGCGCCCGCGAGGCCGGACTGCCCCTGCTGCAGCCGGCCACCCCGCGCGAGCCCGACTTCCTCGAGGAGCTGGCCGCGCTGGCCCCCGACGCCTGCCCCGTGGTCGCCTACGGCGCCCTGGTGCCGCGCGCCGCGCTGGACGTGCCGCGGCAGGGCTGGCTGAACCTGCACTTCTCCCTGCTGCCCGCCTGGCGCGGCGCCGCCCCCGTGCAGCGCGCCGTCGCCGCCGGCGACGCCCTCACCGGCGCGTGCGTCTTCGAGCTGGAGGAGGGCCTGGACACCGGCCCCGTCCTGAGCTCGCTGACCGAGCCCGTCGGCGCCCGCGACACCGCCGGGGACCTGCTGCAGCGACTGGCCGTGCGCGGGGCGCAGCTGTTGGTGAGCACCCTCGACGCGCTGGAGGCGGGCACCGCCACCGCGGTGCCCCAGCCAGCCGACGGCGTCAGCCTGGCACCGAAGATCACCGTGGAGGAGGCCCGCGTGGACTGGAGCGCCCCGGCCGAGGTCGTGGACCGCCGCGTGCGCGGCTGCACCCCCGAGCCGGGCGCGTGGACCACCTTCCGCGGCGAGCGCCTGAAGCTGGGCCCGGTGCTGCCCGTGGAGGGCGACGCGCCCGGGCCCGGTCGCGTGCTCGTGGACAAGCGCCGGGTGCTGGTGGGCACCGGCACGGGAGCGGTCGAGCTGGGACAGGTCCAGCCGGCCGGCAAGCGGGCCATGCCCGCGGTGGACTGGGCGCGCGGCGTGCGGCCCGGGGACGAGGAGCTGCAGTGAGGTCCGGACCCGGCGAGCCCCGGCGCTCGTCCCAGCCACCGTCCCAGCGCGGCTCGCGCGGACCGGCCCGCGGCCCCGGTGGGGAGCAGACGCCCCGCCGCGGCGTCAAGCCCGACCGCTACACCCGCGTCGACGAGGCCCGCCGCGTGGCCTTCGCGGTGCTGCGAGCCGTGGACGAGGAGGACGCCTACGCCAACCTGGTGCTGCCGCAGCTGCTGCGCCACCGCCGCCTGGGCGGGCGCGACGCGGCCTTCGCCACCGAGCTGGCCTACGGGGTGCTGCGCGGGCGCGGCACCTACGACGCGCTGCTGGCCACGGTCGTGGACCGCCCCTTCAGCGACCTGGACCCCGGCGTCCTGGACGCGCTGCGCATGGGGGCGCACCAGCTGCTGGCCATGCGGGTGCCCGACCACGCCGCGGTGGCCACCACCGTGGCCCTGGCGCGCGGCGAGCTGGGCGCCGGCCCGGCCGGCCTGGTCAACGCCGTCCTGCGCAGCGCCGTCGGCCGCGAGCTGGGCGAGTGGCTGGAGCAGGTCGCCGGCCCCGCCGACACCGACGAGGGCCTGTCGGTGCGCACCTCGCACCCGCAGTGGGTGGTGCGCTCCCTGCGCGAGGCGCTGCGCGCCCACGGCCACGACGTCGCCGAGCTCGCCGAGCTGCTGGCCGCCGACAACACCCCGGCCGCGGTGGCGCTGAGCGCGCTGCCCGGCCTGGCCACCCCCGCGGACCTGCTCAGCGACGACCGCGCCCTGACGGTGCGCCCCGGGCGCTTCTCGCCCACCGCCGCCCTGCTGGAGCGCGGCGACCCCGGCCTGCTGCCGGCCGTGCGCGAGGGACGCGCCCGCGTGCAGGACGAGGGCAGCCAGCTCGTCGCCCAGGTCCTGGCCGCCGCCGAGGTCGACGGCCGCGACGAGCGCTGGCTGGACCTGTGCGCCGGCCCCGGCGGCAAGGCCGCACTGCTGGCGGCCACCGCCGCGCTGCGCGGGGCGCACCTGACCGCGGTGGAGGTCGCCCCCCACCGCGCCCAGCTGGTGCGCCAGGCGCTGGCGGCGGTGCCCGCCGGCCCGCTGGGACCCGTGCAGGTGCGCGTGGGCGACGGTCGCGAGGTCGGCGCCGACGAACCCGGCGCCTACGACCGCGTCCTGGTCGACGCACCCTGCACCGGCCTGGGCGCCCTGCGCCGCCGCCCCGAGGCGCGCTGGCGGCGCACCCCGGCCGACCTCGGCACCCTGGGCCCGCTGCAGCGGGCGCTGCTGGGCTCGGCGGTCGACGCGCTGCGCCCCGGCGGCGTGGTCGCGTACGCCACCTGCTCGCCGGTGCTGGCCGAGACCCGCCTGGTCGTCGACGACGCCGTCAAGGCCGCGGCCAAGCGCGGCGTGGGCCTGGAACGCCTGGACACCCCCGCGGTGCTGGCGCGCGTGGCCCCCGGCGTCGAGCACGCCGCCGCGGGCACCGCCGTGCAGCTGTGGCCACACACCCACGGCACCGACGCCATGCACGTGGCACTGCTGCGCCGCACGAGCTGACGCCGACCGGCGCGCGAGCGCGCCCCCTGCCGCCGGTGCGTGCGCCGGCGGCAGGATGACCCCGTGACCTGGGTCGAGGAATTCCACCGCCGCGCCGACGAGCAGCTGCCCGACTACGTCGCGGAGTACTTCGCCACCGCCGCCGGGGACGGGCAGTGCCGGCGCGAGGGCATCGCGGCGTGGGAGGCCCTGCGGCTGCGCCCGTCCGTGCTGCGCGACACCAGCCGCGTGAGCACCGCCACCACCGTGCTGGGCACCCCGGTGTCCTTCCCCGTGCTCGTCGCGCCCATGGCGCAGCAGGTCGCCGCCCGCCCCGAGGGGGAGGTGCTCACCGGCCGCGCCGTCGCCGGGGCCGACACCGTCCTGGGCGTCTCCACCAACACCGGCGTGGCCTTCGCCGACGTCGCCGCCACCGGCGCGCCGTGGTGGTACCAGGTCTACGTCATGCAGGACCGCTCCCTGACGCGGCTGCTCGTCGAGCGCGCCGCCGCCGCCGGCGCCTCGGCCCTGGTGCTGACGGTGGACACCACCGCCCTGGCACCGGCGCTGCCCGGCGTGGAGCCCACCGAGTGGCCCGACACGCACCGCAAGGCGCGGGTGGTCAACCTCACCGACGCCGAGCGCGCCGCCGCCGGCCCGCACGCGCTGCGCTCGGCGGAGGACCTGACCCCCGACGCCATCGGCTGGCTGCGCGAGCTCACCGGCCTGCCGGTGGCCGTCAAGGGCGTGCTGACGGCCCGCGACGCGCGCCGCTGCGTGGACGCCGGCGCCGACGCGGTCATCGTGTCCACCCACGGCGGGCGCCGCTTGGGCACCTCCGTCACCAGCGCCCGCGCCCTGCCCGAGGTCGTCGCCGAGGTCGGCGCCGAGGTGGAGGTGCACGTGGACTCCGGCGTGCGCGAGGGCTCGCACGTGGTGGCTGCGCTGGCGATGGGGGCGCGCGCGGTGCACGTGGGCCGGCCGGTGATGTGGGGGCTGGCCGCCGACGGGCAGGCGGGCGTGAGCGCCGTGCTGGAGCGGCTGCGCGCGGACCTGGTCACCACCCTGCGCCAGGCCGGGGTCCCCGACGTGGCGCAGCTGCGCCCCTCGGACGTCGCCCACCCCGAGCCCGCGCACCCCACGGGCCACCCGTTCGCCTCCCCGCAGCCCTGAGGACGAGCGCCCGAGCGGTCCCGGCGGGCACGCGCCGCGGTTCGAGGTGCGCGACGTGCCCGGCGTGGGCAGCGTGGGACCCCGACCGCACCAGCAGGAGGAAGCCCGTGCCGCCCGAAACCGACACCCAGACCCCCCACGCCCCGGCCGCCGACGGCCGGGCGGGCGACCACGCCGCTCGGAGCGCCGGCGAGCGCACCGACGATCTCGCCGGTGAGCTCGCCCGCGCGCACGCCGGTGAGCACGACGGTGCGGAGGGTGTCGAGATCACCTACGACGAGCAGCGCTACCCCGCGCGCCCGCGGCGCCTGCGCCCGCGCGCCCAGCTGCGCCAGGCGGGCGGGCGCCGCATCAGCGACCCGCGCGCCGCCGACGGCTCCAACCCCGCCTACGTGCAGTGGCTGGTGGGGCAGTCGATGCTCGCCGACGCCGACGTGCTCTCCCGGCAGCTGTCGGGCCAGCCGGCGATGTGGCGCAACCCGTACGCGCGCCCGGACGCCCGCCGCGCCCTGGCCACCGCCTCGGTGTGGTTCACCGCCTACCCGATCTCCCTGATCACCGCGCCGGGGGAGTCCTTCCTGGGGTCGCTGGGCAGCGACGCGCTGTGGCAGGCGTTCCAGCGCATCGGCATCGACGCGGTGCACACCGGCCCCGTCAAGCGCGCCGGTGGCCTGACCGGGTGGACCGAGACCCCCAGCGTCGACGGGCACTTCGACCGCATCAGCACCCACATCGACCCCCTGTTCGGCACCGAGGACGAGTTCCGCGAGCTGTGCGAGGTCGCCGACCACCACGGCGGCAGCGTCATCGACGACATCGTGCCCGGCCACACCGGCAAGGGCGCCGACTTCCGCCTGGCCGAGATGGCGTACCGCGAGTACCCCGGCATCTACCACATGGTGGAGATCCCCGAGGAGGACTGGCACCTGCTGCCCGAGGTGCCCGCCGGCCGCGACGCCGTCAACCTCGACGCCGACGCCGAGGCGCAGCTGGCCGAGCACGGCTACATCATCGGCGCCCTGCAGCGGGTCATCTTCTACGCGCCGGGCGTGAAGGAGACCAACTGGTCGGCCACCACCCCCGTCACCGGCGTGGACGGCAAGGTGCGCCGCTGGGTGTACCTGCACTACTTCAAGCAGGGCCAGCCGTCCATCAACTGGCTCGACCCCACCTTCGCCGGCATGCGCCTGGTCATCGGCGACGCCCTGCACTCCCTGGGCGACCTGGGCACCGGTGCGCTGCGCCTGGACGCCAACGGCTTCCTCGGCGTGGAGAAGTCGGCCGAGGGCCTGCCCGCCTGGTCCGAGGGGCACCCCCTCTCGCACGCGGCCAACCACGTCATCGCCGGGATGGTCCGCAAGGTCGGCGGTTTCACCTTCCAGGAGCTGAACCTGACGATGGAGGACATCCGCGACACCGGCCGCGTCGGCGCGGACCTGTCCTACGACTTCGTCAACCGCCCCGCCTACCACCACGCCCTGGCCACCGGGGACACCGAGTTCCTGCGCCTGACGCTGCGCACCTCGCTGGAGACCGGCGTCGAACCCGTCAGCCTCGTGCACGCCCTGCAGAACCACGACGAGCTCACCTACGAGCTGGTGCACTGGGCGACCCTGCACGCCGCCGACACCTACCCCTTCCGCGGGCGCGAGACCACCGGCGCGGAACTGGCCGAGACGGTCCGCGCGGACCTGCTGGCGCACCTGACCGGCGAGGCCGCCGACTACAACCACGTCTTCACCACCAACGGCATCGCCTGCACCACCGCGTCGGTCATCGCCGCCACCCAGGGCCTGCGCACCCTGGAGGACGTCGACGACAGCCACGTGGAGGGCATCCGCCGCGCCCACCTGCTGCTGGCGATGTTCAACGCCTGGCAGCCGGGCGTCTTCGCCCTCTCCGGCTGGGACCTCACCGGCACCCTGCCGGTGCCTGCCGAGCAGGTGCGCGACCTGATCGAGGGCGGCGACACCCGCTGGGTGCACCGCGGCGCCCACGACCTCATGGACGTCGCGCCGGAGGCCACCACCTCCGCCTCCGGGATGCCGCGCGGACGCGCCCTGTACGGCTCCCTGCCGGCGCAGCTGGAGTCCGAGACGTCCTTCGTCGCCGGCCTGCGCGACGTGCTGGCCACCCGCGCCCGCCACGGCATCGCGGCCGCCACCCAGATCGACGTCCCGCCCGTGGCGCACCCCGGCATGCTCGTCATGGTCCACCGCCTCGACGACGGCGACCCGACCCGCACCGACGCGCCCCTGCAGGTCACGGTGCTGAACTTCACCGGCGAGACCATCGAGGGCACCGTGCGCTCGGAGGCGTTCGAACCGCGCCACGCCGTGGTCGACGCCTCCACCGGCGGCGAGATCGGCTGGGTCGACGACCTGCGCAGCTTCGGCGTGTGGCTGGGCCCCTACGCCGGGTTGTTCCTCGTCCTGACCGCCCCCGGCGAGCAGGACGCCGCCGTGCAGGGCAGCGCCCTGGGCCGGCCCGAGAGCGCCTGAGCGGCCCCGGCGCCCGCGCACCCGCCCCACCGGCCGGGCCGCGCGGGCGCCGCTAGGGTCGCGACGTGACGATCCAGGTCAACCCCAGCATCCTGTCCGCCGACTTCGCCAACCTCGCCGCGGAGCTGGAGCGCATCTCCACCGCCGACGCCGCCCACGTCGACGTCATGGACGGGCACTTCGTGCCCAACCTCACCCTGGGCCTGCCCGTGGTCGAGGCGCTGCGCAAGGTCTCCCCGGTGCCGCTGGACTGCCACCTGATGATCGAGGCCCCCGACCGGTGGGCGCCCGCCTACGCCGAGGCCGGCGCCCAGGGCGTCACCTTCCACGCCGAGGCCGCCACCGCACCGGTGCGGCTGGCCCGTCAGCTGCGCTCCGCCGGCGCCCGCGCCGGCATCGCCCTGCGCCCGGCCACCCCGCTGGAGCCGTTCGTGGACCTGCTGGGCGAGTTCGACATGCTCCTGGTCATGACCGTCGAGCCCGGCTTCGGCGGGCAGTCCTTCCTCGACGTCACCCTGCCGAAGATCCGGCGCGCCCGCGCCGCCATCGGCGCCTCCGGCCTGGACGTGCGCCTGCAGGTCGACGGCGGCGTGTCCGCGGCCACCATCGAGCGCGCCGCCGAAGCCGGAGCCGACGTCTTCGTCGCCGGCTCCGCCGTCTACGGCGCCGAGGACGCCGCCGGCGCCGTGGACGAGCTGCGACGCCTGGCCGCAGCGGCCTGCGCGCACTGACGCACCCCACCGCCGGGGGACACGCCCCGCCCGAGGGCACCGCGCCGCCCGCGCGGAGCCCCGTGGCACACTGACGCGACCGGGCGGCCCCCACCGGGGCCGCCCGGAACAGCAGCACAGCAGCAGAAGTTGAACCGAACGACACGCGTGCTCCGGGGTCGGTGCAATTCCGAACCGGCGGTGACAGTCCGCGAGCCCCCCACCGGCAGGTGACGGGGCCGACCCGGTGGAACCCCGGGACCGACGGTGAGAGTCCGGACGGGAGGCAGCACGCGGGTCGCGCGGCCGCGCTCACGCGCCCGACGGCACCCGCCGCCCGGCGCGCCCGCAGGCCCGCACGACCCGGGTCGGTGGAGCGCCCGCGCCCCGCCGACGGCCTCCGCGTCCCCTCGGACCGCCCCACGGTGCGAGAGCGAGGAACGCGGTGCCCCCCACGCAGCCCCCCGTGCGGCCCCCCGCACAGCCGGGGGACCGGCGCGCGGCCGAGGAGGCCGCCATGCACCGCGCCCTGCAGCTGGCCGCCCTCGGCCCCGCCACCGGCCCCAACCCCCGCGTCGGCTGCGTCCTGCTCGACCCGCAGGGCCGCACCGGCGCCGAGGGCCACCACCGCGGCGCCGGCACCCCCCACGCCGAGGCCGCCGCACTGGCCGACCTCGCGGCCCGCGGCGGCAGCGCCGCCGGCTGGACCGCCGTGGTCACCCTCGAACCGTGCACCCACACCGGCCGCACCGGCCCCTGCGCGCAGGCCCTCGTCGCCGCCGGCGTGCACCGCGTCGTCATCGCCGACACCGACCCCAACCCCACCGCCGCCGGGGGAGCGCAGCTGCTGCGCGCCGCCGGCGTCGACGTCGAGACCGGTGTGCTCGCCCAGCGGGCCCGATCCCTCAACGAGCGCTGGGCCACCGCCGTCGGCCGCGGCCGCCCCTGGGTGACGTGGAAGTTCGCCGCCACCCTCGACGGGCGCTCCGCCGCCGCCGACGGCACCAGCCGGTGGATCACCTCCGCACCCGCTCGCGCCGACGTGCACCGCCTGCGCGCCGAGCACGACGCCGTCCTGGTCGGCACCGGCACCGCCCTGGCCGACGACCCCGCCCTGACCGTGCGCCGCCCCGACGGCACCGACGCGACCGGCCCGCAGCCGCTGCGCGTGGTCGCCGGCCTGCGCGAGCTGCCCGCCGACGCACGACTGCGCGACGGGCGCGCCGAGCTGCTGCACCTGCGCACCCGCGACCCGCACCGGGTCCTGACCACCCTCGCCGAGCGCGAGGTGCGCACCGTCCTGCTGGAGGGGGGCCCGGCGCTCGCGGCCGCCTTCGCCCGCGCCGGCCTCGTCGACGAGGTCGTGGCCTACCTGGCCCCGGCGCTGCTGGGCGCCGGGCCGGCCGCCGTGGCCGACCTGGGCGTCAGCGGCATCGCCGGCGCGCTGCGCCTGGACCTGGCGCCCGGCGAGGACGCGGTGGCCCGCCTCGGCGACGACGTGCGCCTCACCGCCCGTCCCCGTGCCCGCCCCGCCGGCGAGCGCGACCCCGACCCGTCCCACCCGCCCGTCGTCGAGGAGGCAGCCCGTGTTCACCGGGATCGTTGAGGAGGTCGGCGAGGTCGTCGCCGTGGAACGCGGCGCGGACTCCGCCAGGCTGAGCGTGCGCGGCCCGCTGGTGACCTCCGACGCCGTGCACGGCGCGTCCATCGCCGTGGACGGGGTGTGCCTGACGGTGGTGGACCAGCCCGAGCCGGCCGTGTTCACCGTCGACGTCATGGCCGAGACCCTCGCGCGCAGCTCCCTGCGCGGCGTCGCCCCCGGCCGCCGCGTCAACCTCGAGCGGGCCATGGCCGCCTCGGCCCGCTTCGGCGGCCACGTCGTGCAGGGCCACGTCGACGGCACCGGCACCGTGCTCGCCCGCACCCCCGGCGAGGCGTGGGAGGTGGTGCGCATCGGCATCGCCCCGGACCTGGCCCGCTACGTGGTGGAGAAGGGCTCCATCACCGTCGACGGCACCTCGCTGACCGTCTCCGCGGTCAGCGCCGTCGACGACGCCGCGCCCTGGTTCGAGGTGTCCTTGATCCCCACCACCCTGCAGCTGACCACCCTGGGGGACCGGGCCGTGGGCGCCCCGGTCAACCTCGAGGTGGACGTGCTCGCCAAGTACGTCGAGCGCATCACCGCCGGCCTCGTGGCGCGCGCCGGCGCGGGGGAGCAGCGGTGAGCGCCGCCCCCGACGTGCGCGCGGGGGAGCCCGGGGCGTCGCCCGGGACCACCGCCGCGGCCGCCGCCGTGGACGCCGCGCTGCGGGCCCTGCGCGCCGGCAGGCCCGTCCTGGTCACCGACGACGCCGACCGCGAGAACGAGGGCGACGCGATCCTCTCCGCGGCGCTGGCCACCCCGGAGTGGATCGGCTGGACCGTGCGCCACACCTCCGGGATGCTGTGCGCCCCCATGCCCGCCGAGCGCGCCGAGGCCCTGGGCCTGCCGCGGATGGTCGAGCGCAACGAGGACTCGCTGCGCACCGACTACACCGTCAGCTGCGACGCCGCCGCCGGGATCACCACCGGCATCTCCGCCGCCGATCGCGCCCGCACCGCGCGGGTCCTGGCCGACCCGGCCGCCCGGCCGGCCGACCTGCTGCGCCCCGGGCACGTGTTCCCCCTGCGCGCGCGCCCCGGCGGGGTGCTGGAGCGCCCCGGGCACACCGAGGCCGCCGTCGACCTGTGCCGGCTGGCCGGCCTGCCCCCCGTGGCCGTCATCGCCGAACTCGTCGAGGACGACGGCTCGATGTCACGCTGGGAGCAGATCACCGAGCTGGGCCGACGGCACGAGCTGCCGGTGCTGAGCATCGCCGACCTGCGCGCGCACCTGCGCGCGGGCGCGGCGTCCCCGGCCGGGCACGACCCCCGGCACGACCCCCGGCAGGACCCCGAGCAGGACCCCGAGCAGGACCCCGAGCAGGACCCCCGGACAGGAGGACGGCAGTGAGCGGAGACGGCAGCCCCGAGATCGAGGTGGACGGCAGCGGCCTGAAGGTGGCCCTGGTCGCCGCCCGCTGGCACGCGGAGGTGATGGAGGGGCTGCTGGCCGGCGCACGCCGGGCCCTGGCCGACTCGCACGTCACCGAGGTCACCGAGGTGCGCGTGCCCGGCGCGTTCGAGCTGCCGGTGGCGGCCGCGCGCCTGGCCCGCGCCGGCCACGACGCCGTCGTGGCCCTGGGCGTGGTCATCCGTGGCGGCACCCCGCACTTCGAGTACGTGTGCGACGCGGCCACCGCCGGCCTGACCCAGGTCGCGGTCAGCACCGGCGTGCCCGTCGGCTTCGGCGTGCTCACCGTCGACAACGAGTCCCAGGCCCTTCACCGCGCCGGCCTGCGCGGCTCGCGCGAGGACAAGGGCCGCGAAGCCGTCCTGGCGGCCCTGGAGACCGTCGTCGCCCTGCGCGGGGTCACCTCGACGACCTCCTGAGCGCCCACCGCCACCGCGCCCGCCCCGCGCCGCGCCCACCCCGGGGCGGGCGCGGGCGGGGCGCGCGCACCGCCTAGACTCCCGCCACGTGAAGACCTTCGACGGCCTGTTCGCCGAGCTGACGGACAAGGCCCGCACCCGCCCGGCGGGGTCGGGCACCGTGCTCGAGCTGGACGCGGGCGTGCACGCCATCGGCAAGAAGGTCGTCGAGGAGGCGGCCGAGGTGTGGATGGCCGCCGAGCACGAGTCCGCCGAGCGCACCGCGGAGGAGGTCTCGCAGCTGCTCTACCACCTGCAGGTGCTCATGATCGCCCGCGGGCTCACGCTCGACGACGTGTACGCGCACCTGTGAGCGCGCAGTCCCTGAGCGCCCGGCCCGTGAGCGCCCGGCCCGTGAGCGCCCGGCCCGTGAGCGCAGGAGAGGAGAGGTCCGTGCTGCGCATCGCCGTGCCCAACAAGGGCTCGCTGTCCGAGGCCGCCAGCGCCATGCTGCGCGAGGCCGGGTACAACCAGCGCCGCGAGGCCAAGGAGCTGCTGCTGGACGACCCGGACAACAACGCTCAGTTCGTCTTCCTGCGCCCGCGCGACATCGCCCTGTACGTGGGCTCCGGCACCCTGGACGTCGGCATCACCGGCCGCGACCTGCTGCTGGACTCGCGCGCCCCGGCCGACGAGGTCCTGCAGCTGGGCTTCGCCCGCAGCACCTTCCGCTTCGCCGGGCGCCCCGGCACCGCGTCCTCGGTCGCCGACCTGCAGGGCCGGCGCATCGCCACCAGCTACTCCGGCCTGGTCGGCGAGCACCTCGCCCAGCACGGCGTGTCCGCCGACGTCGTCCACCTCGACGGCGCCGTGGAGACCGCCGTGGCGCTCGGCATCGCCGACGTCGTCGCCGACGTCGTCGAGACCGGCACCACGCTGCGCGCCGCCGGCCTGGAGGTCTTCGGCGATCCCGTCATGCGTTCCGAGGCCGTGCTCGTGCGCTCCAGCGACGCCCCGGCCGACCCGGCAGTCGACGTCCTGGTGCGCCGCCTGCAGGGCGTGCTCGTGGCCCGCCAGTACGTGATGGTCGACTACGACTGCCCCAAGGACCTCGTCGAGCGCGCCATCACCGTCACCCCCGGCCTGGAGTCGCCCACCGTCTCCCCGCTGGCGCAGCCCGACTGGGTCGCGGTGCGCGCCATGGTGCGCAAGTCGGCCACCAACCAGGTCATGGACGACCTCTACGACCTGGGCGCGCGCGCCATCCTCGTCACCAGCATCCACGCCTGCCGGCTGTGAACGACGACGCGGTCCCCGGCCGCACCGGCTCCAGGGCGCGAGCAGCGGACGACGCCCCGTTCCGGCCCCGGCGCGCCCGAGCCGTGGGCCTGCCCGTCGCAGCCGTGCTGGGCGTCGTCCTGGCCGCCATCGCCGTCGGCCTGACGCTGGCCCCCACCACGGACTGGACCCTCGCCGACAGCGCCCTCACCCTGCTCTTCGGGCTGCTGCTGTGCGGAGGTCTGGTGCGCGTGGTGAGCGTGCGGGCGGTGCCCACCGCCGAGGCGCTGGTGGTGCGCAACGTCGTGTTCACCCACCGGGTCGAGTGGGGCGCCGTGGTCGCCGTGCGCTTCGGCGGCGACGACCCCTGGCTCCTGCTGGACACCGATGACGGCCAGGAGCTGGCCGTCATGGCGGTGCAGCGCTCCGACGGTGAGCACGCCCGCGCCGAGGCGCGGCGCCTGGCCCGTCTCGTGGAGTCCCGGGCACCGCGCGCCCCCCGCAGCTAGGGCACCCGCCCACGCAGCACCCCCCAGCGCGGCGCCCCGCCCGCGCCCCCGTCGAGGTCGCCGCCCGGGCCGCTGTCCAGGACGACGTGCGCCCCGGCGCGCACGTCGCACCCCGCGAACAAGGCCTCCTCCTGCTCCGCCCACCGCTCCCAGTGCG
This sequence comes from Kineococcus esterisolvens, assembly GCF_050871405.1. Lineage (NCBI taxonomy): Bacteria > Bacillati > Actinomycetota > Actinomycetes > Kineosporiales > Kineosporiaceae > Kineococcus > Kineococcus esterisolvens. Next base: position 27,954 of record NZ_JBJLRI010000011.1, on the reverse strand, counting down.
GGGTGAACACGTCGCCGTCCCGTGCCAGGGCCCGACGCCGGCGCACCCCCTCCGCGGCCTCCACCCACACCAGCAGCTCCGGTCGCACCGCGGTGCAGCCCGCTCCCACCCCCTCGACCACCACCACGGGGGCGGTGGGCACCGGGACCCGCGGCCCCCACCGCCCCGCCGCCCAGTCCCAGCGCGGCGGTGCCGGTGACCGCCCGGCGCGCAGGGGCAGCAGCACCTCCCGCTCCAGCAGGCCGACCGCCGCGGCCAGGCCGTCCCAGCCGGGGTAGAGGTCGTCCATGTGCACCACCGCCGCACCCAGCCGCGCCGCCAGCGCTCCCGCCAGGTCCGTCTTGCCGCTGCCCGAGCGCCCGTCCAGCAACACCAGGCGGGGAACCGCGACCGGTGCCGGCGCCGCCGCGACCCGGGCGGCCAGCAGCCGCACCACCGCGCCGGTGCCCAGCACGAGCGCCCCCGCCGAGCCGCCCGCCCCACCGCCCACCGGGCCACCCGCCGGCCCACGCCCGGCCCTCGTCCCTAGAACCACGTCGGGCACCACGGCTCCTGCGGCGTGGCCAGCAGCGACTGCAACCGCCACACCGCCGCCGCCGGGCCCGCCAAGCGCCCCGCGCTCGCGAGCGCCACCGCCGAGGTACCGCCCAGCAGCAGCGCCCCCAGCTCCGCAGCGCCCAGCACCACGTCCGGCTCGCGCGACGTCGCGGTCACCTCCGCGCACGTCCACCCGTCCTCACCACAGCGCTCGGCGTCCACGTGCAGCAGCACCGTCGCCCCCGCCGGCCCCCCGGGGTCCACCACCCGCAGCACCAGCGTGCCGCATCCCAGGTAGCGCCTCGTCGCCAGCGCCCCCGCGGCGTCCAGCGGCCGCACCCACAGGAAGTCGTCCACCGCACCGCGCTGCACCGCCCGCGGGTCCTGCAGCAGCAGCGGCAGCAGCTCGTCCACCGGGCGGTCCTTCGTCGTCACCGTGCGCACCCAGTCCAGCGACAGCACGAACTCCCACAGGTCCCGGTAGGCGCCCGGGGAGGCCGCGTGCAGGTCCAGCACCCGGGCCGAGCAGCGCGAGACGCGACCGGCCCAGTCCTCGGCGACCTCGTAGGCCGCGTACCCGTCCGCCACCCCCGCCGCGTCGCGGTGCAGCACCACGTGCGCGCTCGGGCCCAGCGCCCGCAACCCGCCCGGGCGCGTCCACTGCCGCCACCACGTCTCCTCGCGCGCCAGCCCACCCGGCCGCGCCCGCCGCGAGGCGTCGTGCACCGCCGCCAGCTCCGGCCACGCAGCCGACGCCTGCACCAGCTCCAGGCGCCCGGACCCGCGCGGGGCGTCCGCTCGGAAGCGGCACCCCTGCGCGTCCACCGACAGGCTCACCGCCCCCGAGGCCGCCCCGAAGCCGAAACGCCCGTAGATCGGCGCCTCGGCCGCGATCAGCGCCGCCAGCGCGTGACCCTGCTCGCGCGCCCGCTGCAGGTCGGCGCCGATCATCCGCCGCAGCAGCCCACGCCGCCGGTGCGTGGGCAGCACCGCTACCGACGACACCGCGTTCACCGGCACCGGGCCGGACCCCGGCACGGTCAGCTCCGTGTCGAACGAGCGGTACGTCGCCACCCACCGGCCGGCGTCCACCACCCCCGACAGGCGCTGCCCGGCCACCCGCTCCGCGGCCTCGCGCACCCACCGCTCCTCCTCGGCCGGCGCCGGTGCCGGCTCCAGGAACGCCACGCGCGGCACCCGGCGCCAGGCCGCCACCGCCCCGGCGTCGTCGGGATCGACGCTGCGCAGCGGCAGGGCCCCGGTCTCCAGGTCGCTCACGCGCTCGACGCTACCGGCGCCCCACCCCCGCGCGGCCCCCGCACGGACCACCCCGCACCGGCCGGGAGAGCACCCACCAGCTCGCGCCCACTACCCTCCTGGCGTGAGCGTCGCCGTGCGTGTGATCCCCTGCCTCGACGTCGACGCCGGCCGCGTCGTCAAGGGCGTCAACTTCGCCGACCTGCGCGACGCCGGCGACCCGGTCGAACTGGCCCGCCGCTACGACGCCGAAGGCGCCGACGAGCTCACCTTCCTCGACGTCACCGCCTCCTCCGGCTCGCGCGAGACCACCTACGAGGTCGTCGCCCGCACCGCTGAGCAGGTCTTCATCCCCCTCACCGTCGGCGGCGGCGTGCGATCCGTCGCCGACGTCGAGCGCCTCCTGCGCGCCGGCGCCGACAAGGTCGGCGTCAACACCGCCGCCATCGCCCGCCCCGAGCTCATCACCGAGATCGCCGAGCGCTTCGGCGCCCAGGTCCTCGTCCTGTCCGTGGACGCCCGCCGCACCCCGCCCGGCACCCCTGCGACCCCCTCCGGCTACGAGGTCACCACCCACGGCGGCCGGCGCGGCACCGGCCTGGACGCCGTGGAGTGGGCCGCCCGCGCCGCCGAGCTCGGCGCCGGCGAGATCCTGCTGAACTCCATGGACGCCGACGGCACCGGCGCCGGCTTCGACCTGCAGATGCTCACCGCCGTGCGCGCCCGCGTCGGCGTGCCCCTCGTCGCCAGCGGGGGCGCAGGAGCCGTGGAGCACTTCCCCCCGGCCGTCGCCGCCGGCGCCGACGCCGTGCTGGCCGCCAGCGTCTTCCACTTCCAGCAGCTCACCGTCGGCCAGGTCAAGGACGCCCTGCGCGCCACCGGCGCCCCCGTGCGCTGACCCGCCGCGGCGGGCAGCCGCCCACGGGCGCCAGCCCGACGGACCGCCGGGGCGGGTCAGCGCACGCAGGACCGGCGCCGCTGCCTCAGGCGCCCCCCGGGTACGCCCGCGCGAACGCCTCCAGCGCCTGCACGGACCCCTCCACCTCCACCAGCGCGTGCGAGCGCCGACCGAACGCGTGCAGCAGCAGCTCCTGCGGCTCACCACGCAGGCTCACCGCCAGCGGGCCCCCGCGCACCACCGCCCGCGGCCCACCCGGGGTCACCAGCACCACACCCACCCCGGCACGCCGGTACGACGCCCGCGCCACCAGCCGCACCGCCCGCCACAACCCCTCGGACTCCCCGCGCTCCAGCACCCTCGGCCGCCAGCCCTCCCGCGCCCGCCGCACGTCCTCGCGGTGCACGAAGAACTCCACCCCGTTGACCAGCTGCCCCACCGGCCGCCAGCGCGCCGGGCTCACCGGCGGCGGACCCGAGCGCACCCGCTGCACCAGCGCCTCGAACGGCTCCTGCAGCCAGCGCCCCTGCACCCGCTCGGCGTGCGCACCCAGCCCAGGCAACGCACCCCCCAGCACCCCGCCCGCCAGCACGTCCGGGCGCCCGTCGCGCACCGCCAGGTGCACCAGCAGGTCACGCACCGCCCAGCCCTCGCACAACGTGGGCGCTCGCGGGCCGGCGCGCAGGGCGTCGTCGCACAGTCCGTCGCGTTCTCGGGCGGCATCGGGTCCGGGCACGTCGCGATGCTCGCACAGGCCGGTGCGACCATGAGGCCCGTGCCCGTCGAGCCCCCCGCCGCAACCCCCGAAGCCACCACCGTGCCCGCCGTGCCCCCCGCGGCGCAGCCGCCCGCCGTCGTCCTGGACCCGTCCGTGGCTGCCCGGCTCAAGCGCGATGCGGCCGGCCTGGTGTGCGCGGTCGTGCAGCAGCACGACACCCGGGAGGTGCTCATGGTGGCCTGGATGGACGATGCCGCGCTGGCGCACACCCTGAGCACCGGTCGGGCCACCTACTGGTCGCGCAGCCGTCGCAGCCTGTGGCGCAAGGGCGACACCTCCGGGCACGTGCAGTGGGTCAAGCGGGTCTCGCTGGACTGCGACGGGGACGCGCTGCTGGTGGAGGTCGACCAGGTGGGCGCCGCCTGCCACACCGGCGACCACACCTGCTTCCAGGCCACCGAGCTCTTCCGGGCCACCGGGCCGACCGGGCCGAGCGAGCCCCCGGCTGCCGGCGGGAGCTCCTCGTGAGCGCGCACCCGAACGGCACGGGCGTGCCCGCAGCGCGCCGCCGCGGCCGCGAGCGGGCACTGGTGCTGACGGTCGCCGCGGCCGGCGCCGTCCTGGCCCTGGCAGCGGGGGCGCCCACCTGGGTGCGGGGGGCGGTGAGCACGGCCGCCGGGCTGCGCGAGGTCGCCGCCGCCGGCCGCGCGGCGGCGCCCACCGCCACGGCGCTGGCGCTGGTCGCCCTGGCCGCCGTGGTGGCCTGCTCGCTGGGCCGGCGCGCGGCGCGGGCGCTGGCGGCACTGGTGCTGGTGCTGGCCGGTGCCGGCGTCGCCGCGGCCGGTGTCGACGTCTGGACCTCCCCCGAGGGCGCGCTGGCGGCCCCCGCGCGCCTGGTCAGCGGCCGCAGCGACCCGCAGGTGCAGCAGGTGCGCACGCGGCCGTGGCCGCTGGTGTGCGCCGCCGGCGGGGCCGTGTGCGCCGCTGCCGGTGCCGCGGCGGTGCTTCGCGGGCGCTCGTGGAGCACCTCCGCCCGTCACGAGCGCGACGCCGCGGCCGCGGAGCCGGCGAGCCGGACCCCCGCGGGAGCGTCCCCGGCGGAGCCCGCCGCGGCCTGGGACTCGCTCTCCCGCGGGGACGACCCGACCAGGTGAGCGGTGGTTCCGGGCCGGTACGGTGGGAACCCCAGCGCCACGACCTCCGAGGAGCACCACCGTGACCAGCCAGCAGCCCGAGACCACGCACGGCGACGTCGTCCAGGAGCACGGCCACGGCCACAGCGTCGCGGCGTGGGCCGGGGTCGCCACCGCCCTGGTGGGCTTCCTCGTCCTGTGCCTGGCCGTGGTCTTCACCAGCCTGGTGTGGGGCATCGTCGGCGGCGTGACCATCCTGGCCTCGCTGGTGGTGGGCTACGCCCTGTCCAAGGCCGGGCACGGCGTGAAGAGCGCCTCCGGCCACGCCGTCGGCGTCGGCCGGGCTCGCCACTGACCTGCCGATGACCCGCCGGGACCGTCCGCCGCGCTGACCCCGCGCCCGCCGGACCCCCACCGGCGCCGGCCCGGCGGACGCGGGGACTACCCTGCACAGCGTGACCGTCCTCGACGACATCCTCGCCGGAGTGCGCGAAGACCTGGCCCAGCGGCAGGAGCGCACGCCGCTGGCCGAGCTGAAGGAGCGAGCGCACCGGCAGGTGCCCGCCAAGGACGCCGCGGCCATGCTGCGTCCCCGCGACAGCGAGCAGCGCGGCGTGAAGGTCATCGCCGAGGTCAAGCGGGCCAGCCCCTCCAAGGGCCACCTGGCGCAGATCCCCGACCCGGCCGAGCTGGCCCGCCAGTACGAACTGGGCGGGGCGACCGTCATCAGCGTGCTCACCGAGCAGCGCCGCTTCGGCGGCAGCCTGGACGACCTCCGCGCGGTGCGCTGCGCGGTGGACGTGCCGGTGCTGCGCAAGGACTTCGTCGTGGGCTCCTACCAGCTGTGGGAGGCGCGGGCCTGGGGCGCGGACGTCGTCCTGCTCATCGTGGCCGCGCTGGAGCAGGAGGCCCTGGTCTCCCTCGTCGAGCGCACCCACTCCCTGGGCATGACCGCGCTGGTGGAGGTGCACACCGCCGAGGAGGTCGAGCGGGCCGTGGCCGCCGACGCCCGCGTCGTCGGGGTCAACAACCGGGACCTGAAGACCTTGCGGGTCAGCAACTCCACCTTCGCCGAGCTGGCCCCCCTCATCCCCGCCGGCGTGGTCAAGATCGCCGAGTCCGGCGTCCAGGGCCCGCACGACGTCGTGGAGTTCGCCCGCGCCGGGGCCGACGCCGTCCTGGTGGGCGAGACCCTCGTGCGCGGCGACGACCCGCGCCGCGCCGTGGCCGACCTGGTGGCCGCCGGGGCCCACCCCGCCGTGCAGGCGGTGCGCCCGTGAGCACCGGCACCACTCCCACGGGCACCGTCCCCACCGAGAGCCTGTCCGCCGAGCGCGGCCCCTACTTCGGCGCCTTCGGCGGGCGGTTCGTGCCCGAGGCGCTCGTGGCGGCCCTCGACGAGATCGAGGCGGCCCACACCGCGGCGATGGCCGACGAGGCGTTCCTGGCCGAGCTCGCCGAGCTGCACCGCACCTACTCCGGCCGGCCCAGCATCGTCACGTCCGTGCCCCGTTTCGCCGAGCACGCCGGCGGCGCCACCGTGCTGCTCAAGCGCGAGGACCTCAACCACACCGGCTCGCACAAGATCAACAACGTGCTGGGCCAGGCCCTGCTGACCAGGCGCATGGGCAAGCGGCGCGTCATCGCCGAAACCGGCGCCGGCCAGCACGGGGTGGCCACCGCCACCGCCGCGGCCCTCATGGGCCTGGAGTGCACGATCTACATGGGCGAGGAGGACACCCGCCGCCAGGCCCTCAACGTCGCCCGCATGCGTCTGCTGGGCGCCGAGGTCGTGCCCGTCACCGCCGGCAGCCGCACCCTCAAGGACGCCGTCAACGAGGCGTTCCGGGACTGGGTGGCCTCGGTGGACACCACCCACTACGTCTTCGGCACCGTCGCCGGCCCGCACCCCTTCCCCGTCCTGGTGCGCGACTTCCAGCGCGTCATCGGCCTCGAGGCGCGCGCGCAGGTGCTGGAGCTGACCGGCCGGCTCCCGGACGCGGTGTGCGCCTGCGTGGGTGGCGGCTCCAACGCCATCGGGATCTTCCACGCCTTCCTCGACGACCCCGCCGTGCGCCTGTTCGGCTTCGAGGCCGGCGGCGACGGCGTCGACACCGACCGCCACGCCGCCTCGATCACCGGCGGCTCGCCCGGCGTGTTCCAGGGCGCGCGCCAGTTCGTCCTGCAGGACGAGGACGGCCAGACGGTGGAGTCGCACTCCATCTCCGCCGGCCTGGACTACCCGGGCGTGGGCCCGGAGCACTCCTGGCTGGGTGCCTCCGGCCGAGCGCAGTACCGCCCCGTCACCGACGCCGAGGCCATGGACGCGTTCAGGCTGCTGTGCCGCACCGAGGGCATCATCCCGGCCATCGAGAGCGCTCACGCCCTGGCCGGCGCCCTGCGCGTGGGCCGCGAGCTGGGTCCGCGGGCGGTGCTGCTGGTGAACCTCTCCGGCCGCGGGGACAAGGACGTCGACACCGCCGCCCGCTGGTTCGGGCTCGTCAGCGACGCCGACCTGGTCGCGTCGGAAGCCGAGCGCGTCGCCGACGCGCCGCAGGACACCGAGGGGTCGGGCTGGTGAGCACCACGAGCGTGGGCACGGACGCGAGCGGCACGAGCGCGGGCGGGGGTGCGGCGCGCCCGGGCACCTCCGCGGCGGCCGTGGACCGCGCGAAGGCGGAGGACCGTGCGGCCCTGGTGGCGTACCTGCCGGTCGGCTTCCCCGACGTGGACGGCAGCATCGCCGCGGCCAAGGCGGCGGTGGCCGGGGGAGCGGACGTCGTGGAGCTGGGGCTGCCCTACTCCGACCCGACGATGGACGGGCCCACCATCCAGCGGGCCGTGGACACCGCCCTGCGCGCCCGCACCCGCCCCGCGGACGTGCTGCGCGCCGTGGAGGAGGTTGCCGCCACCGGTGCGGCGGTGCTGGTCATGACGTACTGGCCCCCGGTGGACCGCTACGGCGTCGATCGCTTCGCCGCCGACCTGGCCTCGGCCGGCGCGGCCGGGCTCATCACCCCCGACCTCATCCCCGACGAGGCCGCCGCGTGGATCGCCGCCTCCGACGAGCACGGCCTCGAGCGCGTCTTCCTCGTCGCCCCCAGCTCCACCGACGCCCGCCTGGCCTCCACGTCCGCGGCCTGCCGCGGGTTCGTCTACGCCGCCTCCACCATGGGGGTGACCGGGGCGCGCACGACCGTGGGCGCCGGCGCGGCCCGGCTGGTCGAGCGCACCCGCGCTGCCGGCGCCCAACGCGTGTGCGTGGGTCTGGGCGTGTCCACGCGTGAGCAGGCGGCTCAGGTCGCCACCTACGCCGACGGCGTCATCGTCGGCTCGGCGTTCGTCTCACGCCTGCTGGATGCCGGCTCACCGGCCGAGGGTGCCCGCGCCGTGGGCGAGCTCGCCGAGGACCTGGCCCGCGGCGTGCGTCGCGCCTGAGCGCGCCACCCGACCCGACCCGGCGTTCGTCCGACCGGATCCGTCAGCCCGCCCGGGCACCTGCGAGGAGATCAGCGTTGAGCAGCAAGAAGCGACCGGGCGGCCACCCCGCCCGTGCCGGGCAGGCGGAGGACGTCGCCGAGGCCCGCCGCGCCAAGGCGGCAGCGCTGCGCCAGCGGGAGCTGGCCCGCCAGCGCCGTCGCCGCGTGGTCCTCGTCAGCTCGGCCGTCGTGGTCGTGCTCGTGCTGGTGGCCACCATCACGGTCCTCGTCGCCCGCGAGCGCCGGGACGACGACACCGCCGGCGCCACCCCGCCCTCGGCCACCGGCCCGGACGGCGGCTACCTGCTGGCGGGCCAGCCGGCCGCGGGTGCGCCCACGCTCGACGTCTGGCTGGACTACCAGTGCCCGTACTGCGCACGCTTCGAGGCGGCCGCAGGTGCGGCCGCCCTAGAGCTGGCCGCCTCCGGGCAGGCGCGCGTCGTCGTGCACACCCTCAGCTTCTTGGACGAGAACCTCGGCAACGACTCCTCCACCCGCTCGGCCGAGGGCGCCGCGGCCGCCGACGCCCAGGGCCGCTTCGCGCAGTACACCGAGGAGGTCTTCGCCCGCCAGCCCGGCTTCGAGGGCAACGACGGCGGCGAGGGCGACGGCTACACCGACGAGCAGCTGCGCGCCGCCGCCGAGGCCGCCGGGGTCAGCGACCTGGACGCCTGGCAGCAGGCCGTCGAGGACGACGTCTACCTCGGCTACGTGCGCCGCGTGCAGCAGTCCATGGCCGAGGCCGGTGTCGAGGGGACCCCCACGGTCACCATCACCCCCGCCGACGGCTCGACCCGCACGCTCGAGGCCGGGCGGCTGCTGGACGCCGGCGCCGGCGACTACCTGCGCGAGCAGGTCGCCCAGGCCACCGCGACGGACGCGCCGTGACCGCGGCGGCGTTGCGGAGCGGCGTGAGCGCCGCACTGCCCAGCCCCACGCAGAGCGTGTGGTACCTGGGCCCGGTGCCCCTGCGTGCCTACGCGCTGTGCATCCTGGCCGGCATCGTCGCGGGCCTGTGGATCACCGGCCGCCGCTGGCGCGCCAAGGGCGGGCGTGCCGACTTCCCCCTGGACGTCGCGGTGTGGGCGGTGCCCCTGGGGGTCGTCGGCGCCCGCATCTACCACGTGATCACCTCGCCGGAGGCGTACTTCGGCCCGGGCGGGGACCCGGTGCGGGCGCTGTACGTGTGGGAGGGCGGCCTGGGCATCTGGGGCGCGGTGGCCGCCGGGGCGCTGGGCGCCTGGATCGCCTGCCGTCGCGCCGGGTACCGCCTGGCGCCCTTCGCCGACGCCGTCGCCCCCGGCCTGCTCGTCGCCCAGGCCCTGGGCCGCTGGGGCAACTGGTTCAACAACGAGCTGTACGGCCGGGCCACCGACCTGCCGTGGGCGCTGACGATCCACGACTGGGACGAGGCCACCGGCCGCGCGGTGACCGGCGCCGACGGTGAGCCGGTCGTGCTGGGCACCTTCCACCCCACGTTCCTGTACGAGTCGCTGTGGTGCCTGCTGTCTGCCGCCGTGATCGTCCTGGCCGACCGGCGCTGGCGGCTGCGGCACGGGCAGGCCTTCGCCCTGTACGTCGTGCTCTACACCGCGGGGCGCTCGGTGACCGAGGCGCTGCGCATCGACGAGGCCAACGAGATCGCCGGCCTGCGGGTGAACCAGTGGGTCTCGGCCGTGGTCCTGCTGGTGGCGCTGGCCGCCTGCGTGATCTCCAGGCGCCGCCACCGCGGCGAGCGCGACGGCAGTGGTCGGGACGAACCGCTGGAGCGGGTACCCTCGCCGCAGTCCCCGGCGGCCACTCCTCCCGCTGGTGACGCCGAGCAGCAGGCCGGTAAACCGACCGTGACCGAGTCCTCGCAGCCGTCCTCACGTGACCAGGACCACCCCAGGTCGTGACGATCCGGTGATGCTCTCGTGCGAATGAGCACGAGCTCCTGGGCGTTACAGTGAGGTGAACGCGGGGCCAGCGCCGTCCCCCGTCCAGGGGTGCGCGCCCACCAGGTGCGCGCCCTTGACCCCGCTCACGCCCGTCAGGGCGGTGCGGGGCCACGCTCGAGGAGACCCGTCGAGAGACCCCCTGTCCATCGAGGTCCTGACGGACCTCTCTCCGAGGACGGTGCACCGCATGTCGCAACCCCTCGCGCAGCTCACCGCGCACACCGCCGGGCACACCGCTGGACACGCCCCCGCACAGCCCGTCCGCCCGCTGCCCTTCTCGGCGCTGCCGCCGGACGCCGGCCTGTACGACCGCAGCAACGAGAAGGACGCCTGCGGCGTCGCCTTCGTCGCCACCATGCGCGGCGAACCCGGCCACGACATCGTCGAGCACGCCCTGACCGCGCTGCGCAACCTCGACCACCGCGGCGCGGTGGGCGCGGAGACCAACACCGGCGACGGCGCCGGGATCCTCACCCAGGTCCCCGACGAATTCCTGCGCGCCGTCACCGCGGAGCTGGGCATCGAGCTGCCGGCGAAGGGCACCTACGCCGCCGGCAACGCGTTCCTGCCCGTGGACACCGCCGAGCGGGCCGAGGCCGTCGCGCGCATCGAGCAGCTCGCCGCCGAGGAGGGCCTGCGGGTCCTCGGCTGGCGCGACGTGCCCGTCACCGCCGACCTCGTCGGCGCCCAGGCCCGCGCCTGCATGCCCCACTTCGCGCAGCTGTTCGTGGCCGGCCCCTCCGGCGAGGCAGGCATCGACCTGGACCGGCGCGTCTACCCGCTGCGCAAGCGCGCCGAGCGCGAGCTGGGCGTCTACTTCCCCTCCCTGTCGGCGCGCACCATGGTCTACAAGGGCATGCTGACCACCGGTCAGCTGGAGCCGTTCTTCCCCGACCTGTCCGACCGCCGCTTCACCAGCGAGCTGGGCCTGGTCCACTCCCGCTTCTCGACCAACACCTTCCCCTCGTGGCCGCTGGCGCACCCCTTCCGCACCATCGCCCACAACGGCGAGATCAACACCGTCAAGGGCAACCGCAACTGGATGGCCGCGCGCGAGTCGCAGATGAGCACCCCGCTCATCCCCGGCGACGTGCAGCGCCTGGGCCCGGTGTGCGCCACCGAGGGCTCGGACTCCGCCTCCTTCGACGAGGTCCTGGAGCTGCTGCACCTGGCCGGGCGCTCCCTGCCGCACGCGGTGCTGATGATGATCCCCGAGGCGTGGGAGAACAACACCGAGATGGACCCGGCCCGCCGGGCCTTCTACGAGTTCCACTCGATGTTCTCCGAGCCGTGGGACGGCCCGGCCAACCTCACCTTCACCGACGGCACCGTCATCGGCTGCGTCCTGGACCGCAACGGCCTGCGGCCCTCGCGCTACTGGGTCACCGACGACGGCCTTGTCGTCCTCGCCAGCGAGGTCGGCGTCCTGGACCTGGACCCCGCCTCGGTGGTCGCCCGCGGCCGCGTGGCGCCCGGGAAGATGTTCCTGGTCGACACCGCCCGCGGTCGCATCGTCGACGACGAGGAGATCAAGGCCGAGCTCGCCGGCGCCCAGCCGTACGCCGAGTGGCTCAAGAACGTCGTGCACCTGGGCGACCTGCCCCCGCGCGAGCACGTCGTGCACACCCACGCCTCGGTGGCCCGCCGCCAGCAGACCTTCGGCTACACCGAGGAGGAGCTGCGGCTCATCCTGGCGCCCATGGCCCGCGCCGGCGCCGAGCCGATCGGCTCCATGGGCTCCGACACGCCCCTGGCGGTGCTCTCCGAGCGCCCGCGGCTGCTGTTCGACTACTTCACCCAGCTGTTCGCGCAGGTCACCAACCCGCCGCTGGACGCCATCCGCGAGGAGCTCGTCACCTCGCTGATCACCATCGCCGGCCCGCACCAGAACTTCCTGGCCGAGTCACCGGCGCACTGCCACCAGCTGGTGCTGCCCTTCCCGGTCATCGACAACGACGAGCTCGCCAAGATCGTCCACATCGACAAGGACCGCCGCAACCCGGGCCGCACCACCCACACCGTCAAGGGCCTGTACCGGGTCGCCGGCGGCGGCGCGGAGCTGGCCCGGCGCATCGAGGAGATCCGCGCGGAGGTCTCGCGCGCCATCGCCGACGGTGCCGTCTTCGTGGTCCTGTCCGACCGTGACTCCACCGCGGAGCTGGCCCCCATCCCCTCGCTGCTGCTGACCAGCGCCGTGCACCACCACCTGGTGCGCCAGAAGCTGCGCACCCAGGTCGGCCTGGTCGTGGAGGCCGGCGACGTGCGCGAGGTCCACCACGTCGCCCTGCTCGTGGGCTACGGCGCCGCCGCCATCAACCCCTACCTGGCGATGGAGACCGTCGAGGACCTCGCCCGCAACGGCGTCATCGCCGACGTGGACCCGGCCACCGCGGTCAAGAACCTCATCAAGGCCCTCGGCAAGGGCGTGCTGAAGGTCATGTCCAAGATGGGCATCTCCACCGTCGCCTCCTACCGCGGCGCGCAGGTCTTCGAGGCACTGGGCCTGTCCCAGACCCTCGTCGACGAGTACTTCACCGCCACCACCTCCCGCCTGGGCGGGGTCGGCCTCGACGTGCTCGCCGAGGAGGTCGCCAAGCGCCACCGCATCGCCTACCCCGTGGAGGGCCAGGAGCGCGCCCACCGCCGCCTGGAGACCGGCGGCGAGTACCAGTGGCGCCGCGAGGGCGAACCGCACCTGTTCGACCCCGAGACCGTCTTCCAGCTGCAGCACTCCACCCGCCAGCGCAACGAGGAGCTGTTCCGCAGCTACACCCGCCGCGTGGACGAGCAGGCCGAGCGCCTGATGACCCTGCGCGGGCTGCTGCAGCTGAAGAAGGGCGTGCGCGAACCCGTCCCCGTGGACGAGGTCGAGCCGGTCAGCGAGATCGTCAAGCGGTTCTCCACCGGCGCGATGAGCTACGGCTCCATCAGCAAGGAGGCCCACGAGGTCCTGGCCGTGGCGATGAACCGCCTGGGCGCGAAGTCCAACACCGGCGAGGGCGGCGAGGACGACGAGCGCCTGCTGGACCCCGAGCGCAACTCCGCCATCAAGCAGATCGCTTCGGGCCGCTTCGGCGTGACCAGCATGTACCTCACCCACGCCACCGACCTGCAGATCAAGGTCGCCCAGGGCGCCAAGCCCGGCGAGGGCGGGCAGTTGCCCGGTCACAAGGTGTACCCGAACATCGCCAAGACCCGGCACTCCACGCCCGGCGTCGGGCTCATCTCCCCGCCGCCGCACCACGACATCTACTCCATCGAGGACCTCGCCCAGCTCATCCACGACCTGAAGAACTCCAACCCCTCGGCGCGCGTGCACGTCAAGCTCGTCTCCGAGGTCGGCGTCGGCACGGTCGCCACCGGCGTGTCCAAGGCCAAGGCCGACGTCGTGCTGATCTCCGGCCACGACGGCGGCACCGGCGCGGCACCGCTGACCAGCCTCAAGCACGCCGGCGGCCCCTGGGAGCTGGGTCTGGCCGAGACCCAGCAGACGCTCGTCGTCAACGGCCTGCGCGACCGCATCTCCGTGCAGGTCGACGGGCAGCTGAAGACCGGCCGCGACGTCGTCATCGCCGCCCTGCTGGGCGCCGAGGAGTTCGGGTTCGCCACCGCCCCGCTGGTCGTCTCCGGCTGCATCATGATGCGCGTGTGCCAGCTGGACACCTGCCCGGTCGGGGTGGCCACCCAGAACCCCGAGCTGCGCTCGCGGTTCACCGGCAAGGCCGAGTACCTGGTGACGTTCTTCGAGTACCTGGCCCAGGAGGTGCGCGAGTACCTCGCCCAGCTCGGCTTCCGCTCCCTGGACGAGGCCGTGGGGCACGTGGAGGTCCTGGACACCCGCCGCGCCGTGTCGCACTGGAAGGCCGCCGGGCTGGACCTGGCGCCGATCCTGCACGCCCCGGCGCTGCCGGAGGGCACCGCGCTGCACCAGACGCAGACGCAGGACCACGCGCTGGAGAAGGCGCTGGACCACGTGCTGATCGAGCGCGCCAGCGCCGCCCTGCGCGACGGCACCCCCGTGCGGATCGAGCTGCCCGTGCGCAACGTCAACCGCACCATCGGCACCCTGCTGGGCCACGAGGTCACCAAGGCCTGGGGCGCGGCCGGCCTGCCCGAGGGCACCATCGACATCACCCTGACCGGTTCGGCGGGGCAGTCGCTGGGCGCGTTCCTGCCGCGCGGTGTCACCCTGCGGCTGTTCGGCGACACCAACGACTACGTCGGCAAGGGCCTCTCGGGCGGCACCGTCGTGGTGCGCCCGGACCGCGCCAGCGGTTCGCGCGAGCGCGACATCGTCGCGGGCAACGTCATCGGCTACGGCGCGACCTCCGGCTCGATCTTCCTGCGCGGGGAGGTCGGCGAGCGCTTCTGCGTGCGCAACTCCGGTGCCACCGCCGTGGTGGAGGGCGTGGGTGATCACGCGCTGGAGTACATGACCGGCGGTGAGGTCGTCATCGTGGGCCGCACCGGCCGCAACGTCGCCGCGGGCATGTCCGGCGGCCTGGCGCACGTGCTGGACCTCAAGGAGGGCCGCGTCAACCGCGACATGGTGGACGTGGAGCCCCTCGACGACGAAGCCGCCGCCCGCGTGCACGACCTGCTGGTGGCCCACCGCGAGCACACCGACTCCACCGTCGCCGCCAAGCTCCTCAGCGACTGGGGAACCGCGCGGCAGCGCTTCTCGACGATCGTCCCGCGGGACTACCGCCGCGTCCTGCAGGTGCGCGCCCAGGCCGTCAGCGACGGCCTGGAGCCGGACTCGGAGGCCGTGCTGACCCGCATCATGGAGGCATCTCATGGTTGATCCCCGGGGTTTCCTGAAGGTCCGCGAGCGCGAGCTGCCGCCGCGCCGCCCGGTGCCGCTGCGCCTGATGGACTGGCGCGAGGTCTACGAGAGGCAGAGCCAGGAGCAGCTGCAGCGCCAGGCCGGTCGCTGCATGGACTGCGGCATCCCCTTCTGCCACAACGCCTGCCCGCTGGGGAACCTCATCCCCGAGTGGAACGACCTGGTCAGCCGCGGCGACATGCACGAGGCCATCGAGCGCCTGCACGCCACGAACAACTTCCCGGAGTTCACCGGGAAGCTGTGCCCGGCGCCGTGCGAGTCCGCCTGCGTGCTGGGCATCAACCAGCCGCCGGTGACCATCAAGCAGGTCGAGGTGATGATCGCCGAGACGGCCGCCGACAACGGCTGGCTGGAGCCGCGCCCGCCGGAGCGGCTGACCGGCAAGACGGTCGCCGTGGTCGGCTCCGGGCCCGCGGGACTGGCCGCTGCCCAGCAGCTGACCCGCGCCGGGCACACCGTCGCCGTCTACGAGCGCGACGACAAGATCGGCGGGCTCATGCGCTACGGCATCCCCGAGTTCAAGATGGAACGCTCCGTCCTGGACCGGCGCCTGGCGCAGATGGAGGCCGAGGGCACCCGCTTCCGCCCGGGGGTGGACATCGGCACCGACATCACCGGTGAGCAGCTGCGCGAGCGTTACGACGCCGTCGTGGTCGCCACCGGCGCCACGCAGTGGCGCGACGTGGACATCGCCGGCCGCGAGCTGGCGGGCGTCCACCAGGCCATGCAGTACCTGCCGCCCACCAACCGCACCGCGGTCGGTGAGCCCCGCCCGGCGGACTACATCGACGCCGCCGGCCTGGACGTGGTCATCATCGGCGGCGGCGACACCGGCTCGGACTGCTACGGCACCGCCCTGCGGCAGGGCGCGCGCTCGGTGACCCAGCTGGACATCTACCCCAAGGCGCCGGGGGAGCGGCCCGAGAGCGAACCGTGGCCCACCGTGCCCAAGGTGTTCAGCGTCTCCTCCTCCCACGAGGAGGGCGGTCAGCGGAAGTTCTCCGCCAGCACGCAGGCCCTCATCGGCGACGAGCAGGGCCACGTGAAGGCGCTGCGCATCGTGGAGGTCGAGAAGGTCGACGGCGCCTGGACGCCGGTGGCCGGCACCGAGCAGGACCTGCCCGCCCAGCTGGTGCTGCTGGCCATCGGGTTCACCGGCCCCGAGCACGGCGGGCTGGTCGAGCAGCTCGGGCTCACCCCGGACCAGCGCACCCGCTTCACCCGCACCCCCGGGTACGCCACCGCCACCCCTGGCGTGTTCGTGGCCGGCGACGCCGGACGCGGGCAGTCGCTGATCGTGTGGGCCATCGCCGAGGGGCGCGCCTGCGCCGCCGCCGTCGACGAGCACCTCATGGGTGACACGGCCCTGCCCGCGCCCATCCGCGCCGACGCCGCCCCGCTGACGGCCTGAACGGACGCTCTCGGCGCCGCCCCGCCCAGCGGACGTGCGCCCACCTGCTCCGGCCCGCCGCGCTCAGCAGCGCGGCGGGCTGGAGTAGTAGCGCGTCAGCCACCGGCTCAGCCCGTCCAACCCGGGGAAGAGCACCCGCTCGGTGATGTTCGCCTGGTCCAGGCGTTCACGCACCAGCGGCTTCAGCGCGGCCGGCACCACCACCTTGCGCACCAGCGGCGGCTCGGCCCGCGTCAGCCACGCGTCTGGCCGCTCGCGCCGCGAGGACAGCACCGAGAAGCTGGCGTACTGGTTGACGATCCGCTCGTCCAGCGACGGGGGTTCGAAGAACACCATGAACGGTTCGGGGTCGAGCGCGTCGAACGCCGTCAGCGTGGGCGCCACCTGACCCAGCAGCTCCACCGTGAACGCCGCACCACCCCACTCCCGCAGCGCCGAGCGCACCTGCTCGGGCAGCCGTTCGTGAGCGGCCACGAAGTCCACGCTCCACACCGCGCCGTCCTCGTCGTGGCGCTGCACGTCGGCGGTGGCGAAGTGCAGCGCGACCAGCGGTGAGTACGTCCAGTCCAGGATGCGGGTGGGCAGCCCGTGGTGCTGCGCCAGCGTCAACCACTCCCAGTCGCTCTCCTGGCGACCGAACGGCACCCGGGAGTACTTGCGGAAGTTTCGCAGCAGGTCCGTCTCGCGCTCCAGGCGTCCCAGCCGCTGCAGCGACGTCAGCAACCCGTACCCGGCGCAGACCAGGCCGCGGTGCACCACGGTGGAGTGGTAGCGGCCCGCCCGCTGCGGCCACGGTTCGGAGAACAGCAGGTCCTGAAGCTCCGCCCAGGTCCGCGGCACGACCGTCTCGACCCCGGGGTGCTCGGCTCGCGCCACCTGGTCCCTCCCGCTGCCGACGCTCGGGCCCCGGCTCGACCCGGTGGCGATCCTGCCGCGGCACGGCCCCGGCACGCGAGTCGAGCCCGCGGGTCGGACCCGCGGGTCGGACCCGCACCGGGGTGGGGCGCACCCGGTGCGTCACCAGCCGGCGACGGTCTCCCGGTCGTACACCCACACCGCCGAGTCGCTGATCACGGTGACGTCCGCGGCGTGCCCGGCCAAGCCCCGCGCGGCGGCGGCCTCCTCGACCTTCTCCAGCGCCCGCTGCGCGGCGCTCTCGGCGTCCAGGCCGTCGCCGTCGACGCTGATGACCACGTCGTGCTCGGGCACGTCGACGGACTCGATGCGCGGGTGCGCGGTGCGCAGCGCGGCCACCAGCTCACGCAGCGCGCCCGCGGGCCAGTCCGCGTCGGCGTGCAGACGCACGTACACCGCGTACTCGTGCTCTAGGTCGGCCACGCCCTCCTCGATCAGCTCGTCGATCTCCAGGTCCACCGCGGTGCCCAGCACCACGTCGTCACGGCCCGTTCCGGCTCCCGTCGTCATGGCAGCCAGCATGGCGCACGGCCACCGCCGCGCACGCCGGGGTGCGCAGCGGCGGGGGAGCGCACCGGCGGGCGCGGTGACCGGCACGTGACCGGGGCGTGAAACCCCGGCAGCGGCGCGGCCGCCGCCGGGCACCCAGCACGCCCCGCGGCGCACGCACCGGGGCAGGCGGCATAGGCTCGCAGCATGCGCAGAGCGAAGATCGTCTGCACCCTCGGGCCCGCCGTGGCCGGCACCGAGCGGTTGCGGGCCCTGGTGGACGCCGGGATGGACGTCGCCCGGATGAACCTGAGCCACGGCTCCCACGACGACCACCGGGCCAACTTCGAGGGGGTGCGCGCCGCGGCCGAGGCCACCGGCCGCTCGGTCGGCGTCCTCGCCGACCTGCAGGGCCCCAAGATCCGGCTGGGGAGGTTCGCCGACGGTCCCCACGAACTGGCGGTGGGTGACGTCTTCACCATCACCACCGAGGACGTCGTGGGCACCAAGGAGGTGTGCTCCACCACCTACGGGGGCCTGACCGGCGACGTGTCCGTGGGCGACCGCATCCTCATCGACGACGGCAAGGTCGGACTGGACGTCACCGCCGTCGAGGGCCCGCGCGTGGTCACCCGCGTGGCCGTTCCCGGCCCGGTCAGCAACAACAAGGGCATCAACCTGCCCGGTGTGGCCGTCAGCGTCCCGGCCATGTCCGAGAAGGACATCGACGACCTGCGCTTCGCGCTGCGCCTGGGCGTGGACATGGTGGCGCTGTCCTTCGTGCGCTCGGCCGCCGACGCCGCCGACGTGCACCGCATCATGGACGAGGAGGGCGTGACCGTCCCGGTCATCGCCAAGGTCGAGAAGCCCCAGGCCGTGCAGAACCTGCGCGAGGTCGTGGCGGCCTTCGACGGCATCATGGTCGCCCGGGGGGACCTGGGCGTCGAGCTGCCCCTGGAAGAGGTCCCGCTGGTCCAGAAGCGCGCCATCGAACTGGCCCGCCGCCAGGCCAAGCCCGTCATCGTCGCCACCCAGATGCTCGAGTCGATGATCACCAGCCCGCGCCCCACCCGCGCGGAGGCCTCCGACTGCGCCAACGCCGTCCTGGACGGCGCCGACGCCCTCATGCTCTCCGGCGAGACCAGCGTGGGCGCCTTCCCCTACGAGGCCGTGCGCACCATGGCCCGCATCATCGAGAACACCGAGACCCACGGCGCCGAGCGCATCGTGCCGCTGGGCACCACCCCGCACACCAAGGGCGGCGCGATCACGCTGGCCGCCTCCGAAATCGGCAAGCAGCTCGACGCCGCGCTGCTGGTGACCTTCACCCAGTCCGGCGACTCCGCCCGGCGCCTGTCGCGGCTGCGCTCGCCGATCCCGCTGCTCGCCTTCACCCCCGAGCACGCCACCCGCCGCCGCCTGGCCCTCAGCTGGGGCATCGAGGCGCACCACTCGCCGTTCATCAGCACCACCGACGAGATGGTCAAGGCCCTGGACCAGCGCCTGCGGGAGATGGGCCGCTGCGCGGAAGGCGACCTGGTGGTCATCGTGGCCGGTGCCCCCCCGGGCATCGTCGGTTCCACCAACGCCGTGCGCGTGCACCGCATCGGCGACGCCACGGCGGGGGTCTCCTCGGCCTACGCCTGAGCGGCCGACGCACCACCGCACGCACGAGGGGGGACGGACCAGCTGGTCCGTCCCCCCTCGTGCGTGCCCGCCCCGCCCGTGCGGGTGGACCGCGTGGACGCGTCGAGCGCAGTGCCCCGGGTGGGATTCGAACCCACACTGGATCGAGTTTGAGTCGATTGCCTCTGCCGGTTGGGCTACCGGGGCCGGCCACCACCCCCGCAGGACCCGCAGGACCCCGAGAGGCGACCGGGCCACCCTACCGGCCGCCGCGCCCGCCCCGGCGGGTGACGGGGCTCCGGCGCGCCGCCGGCCGCCCTCTAGGATGAGGGCGTGACCAACACTTCCGACACCGCCGCGACCCCGCCCACGACCGCTCGCCGGGTGGTCGTCGCGGAGGACGAGGCGATCATCCGTCTCGACATCGTGGAGATGCTGCGGGAGGCCGGCTACGACGTCGTGGGCGAGGCCGGTGACGGCGAGCAGGCGGTCGTCCTGGCCGAGGAGCACAAGCCCGACCTGGTCGTCATGGACATCAAGATGCCCGTCCTGGACGGCATCTCCGCGGCCGAGCGCATCGTCAAGGCCCGCATCGCCCCGGTGGTGCTGCTGACCGCCTTCTCCCAGGCCGAGCTCGTCGAGCGGGCCCGCGACGCCGGCGCGATGGCGTACGTGGTCAAGCCGTTCACCTCCGCCGACCTGCTGCCCGCGGTCGAGATCGCCGTCAGCCGCCACCAGCAGATCATGGCCCTGGAGGACGAGGTCGCCGACCTCGCCGACCGCTTCGAGACCCGCAAGCTGGTCGACCGCGCCAAGTCCAAGTTGCAGACCCAGTTCGGCATGAGCGAGCCCGAGGCGTTCCGCTGGATCCAGAAGACCTCCATGGACAAGCGCCTGACGATGCGCGAGGTCGCCACCACCGTCATCAACGCCGGCGACGGTTCCTGATCCGGCCTCCGGCCCCCGGGCGCCCAGCGCCCCACCGCTGACGCCCCGGCGCACCCTGCGTGCCGGGGCGTCGGCGTCCACGCACCCCGCTGACCCGCACGGGTGAGAGCGCACCCACCCCCGGCCCGCCGCGCGCCACCCGACCTTCCGCTGCACCCCCGCAAGCCCTAATGTCCCCTCAGCCGCGATCGCGGCGACCGGAAGCGGGGGCCCGGTCCGTTCGAGGAGGACGACGTGCCGAAACCTGCCGTGCTGGTGCGCGAAGCCGCGCTCAGCGACGTGGACACCCTGATGCGCCTGTACGCCTCGGCCCGCTTCGACTCCGGGCAGCTGCGCGCCTCCACCGACGGCGTGCGCGCCCGCCTGCAGCGCGCCCTGGCCGAGGGCACCGTGCGGGTCCTGATCGCCAGCGTGGCCGGTGAGCCGGTCGGGTACGCGCTGCTGACCTCCACCCCGCTGCTGCCGCTGGGCGGCTGCGCCGGCCCCAGCGTGGAACACCTGCACGTCGTGCCCGAGCAGCGCCGCCGCGGCGTGGGCCGCGCCCTGCTGCGCCGCGCCCTCCTGCTGGCCGAGGCCCAGGGCGCGGAGCAACTGGCCTGCACCGCGCTGCCGGGTGACCGCGACTACACCCGCTACCTGGCGCGCCTGGGCTTCGCCCCCGTCGTCGTGCGCCGCGCCGCCCCCCTGACCCTGCTGCGCCGCCGCCTGGCCGTGGACGGCACCGACGGGCGCGGGGACCGCCGGTCCGGCGTCGTGGCCCGCCGCCGGTCCCTGCGCGCCCGCCTGGCCCGCGACACCCCCCCGCCCGCACCCCGCACCCCGCTCACCCGCAGCACCCCGTCGACCGGCACCCCGCTGCCCATCCCGGGCGAGGTCCCCGGCCCCGCCCCCGTGGCCTGACCCCCCAGCCACCCCGCTCGCCCACCGCGCGTCCGAGCCCCTGACTACCCTGACCGACGTGACCCCACCCCCCGCGCCGACCACCCGCCGGGCCACCCGCCCCACCCGCCCCAGCAGCGGCGCCAGCAGCGGCACCGGAACGGAGCAGACCCGCCCCCGCCTGCTCCTGGTCGACGGCCACTCCCTGGCCTACCGCGCCTTCTACGCCCTGCCCGTGGACAACTTCGCCACCAGCACCGGCCAGCCCACCAACGCGGTCTACGGGTTCACCTCCATGCTCATCAACGTCCTGCGCGACGAGGAACCCACCCACCTCGCCGTCGCCTTCGACGTCTCCCGCACCACCTTCCGCACGCAGGCCTACGCCGACTACAAGGCCACCCGCCTCAAGAGCCCCGACGAGTTCCGCGGTCAGGTCGAACTGGTCAAGGAAGTCCTCGCCGCCCTGCGCGTCCCCGTCGTCGAGATGGACGGCTACGAGGCCGACGACGTCATCGCCACCCTCACCGAACAAGCCGTCAGCGCCGGCTACGACGTCCTCATCTCCACCGGCGACCGCGACGCCCTGCAGCTGGTGCGCCCCGAGGTCACCGTCCTGTACCCCCGCAAGGGCGTCTCCGACCTGCTGCGCATGACCCCCGACGTCGTCCAGGAACGCTACGGCGTCCCCCCCGAGCGCTACCCCGACCTGGCCGCCCTGGTGGGGGAGACCAGCGACAACCTGCCCGGCGTGCCCGGCGTCGGCCCCAAGACCGCCGCCAAGTGGATCACCGCCCACGACGGCCTCGACGGCGTCATCGCCGACGCCGACCGCATCAAGGGCAAGGCGGGCGAGAACCTGCGCGCCCACCTCGACGGCGTCATCCGCAACCGCCGCCTCAACGCCCTCGTGCGCGACCTGGACCTGCCCGTGCGCCCCGACGACCTCGTGCGCCGCACCTGGGACCGCGAACAGGTCCACACCGTCTTCGACGGCCTCGAGTTCCGCGTCCTGCGCGACCGCCTCTTCGCCACCCTCGAGAGCGCCGAACCCGAAGCCGAAGCCGGCTTCGGCCTCGACGGCGCCGTCCTCCTCGACGGCGAGGTCGCCGACTGGCTCGCCGAGCACGCCCAGCGGCGCACCGGCCTGCACGTCACCGGCACCTGGAGCCGTGGCACCGGAGACGTCACCGCCCTGGCGCTCGCCGGCGCCGACGGCGTCGCCGCCTGGATCGACCCCACCGCCCTCGCCGACGCCGACGAGCGCGCCTTGGCCGACTGGCTCGCCGACCCCGAAGCCCCCAAGGTCACCCACGACGTCAAGGGCCCCAGCCACGCCCTGGCCGCCCGCGGCTGGACCCTCGCCGGCATCGTCATGGACACCGCCCTGGCCGCCTACCTGTGCCGCCCGGACCAGCGCAGCTACGACCTCGCCGACCTGTCCGTGCGCCACCTCAAGCGCGAACTGCGCGCCGAGGGCCCCACCGACGCCACCGTCGCCGAGGGCACCGACGAGCAGCTCACCCTCGACGCCGGCGAAGGCCCCGTCGGCGGCGACCAGCACGCCCGCGCCCAGGAGGGCATGGTGCGCGCCCTGGCGATCTCCGAGCTCGCCGACGTGCTCGCCGCCGAGCTCGAGGCCCGCGGCGGCACCCGCCTGCTGCAGGAGGTCGAACTGCCCCTCGTCGACGTCCTCGCCCGTGCCGAACGCGTCGGCATCGCCGTCGACGACCACCTGCTCAGCGACCTCGAGCAGCACTTCGCCGACCGCGTCACCCACGCCCAGACCCAGGCGCACGAGGTCATCGGGACCGAGATCAACCTCGGCTCACCCAAGCAGCTGCAGACCGTGCTGTTCGAGCAGCTCGCCATGCCCAAGACCAAGCGCACCAAGACGGGCTACACCACCGACGCCGACGCCCTCGCCGCCCTCTACGTCAAGACCGAGCACCCGTTCCTGCAGCACCTGCTGGAGCACCGCGACGCCTCCCGCCTGCGCCAGACCGTCGAGGGCCTGCGCAAGTCCGTCGCCGAGGACGGTCGCGTGCACACCACCTTCCAGCAGATGATCGCCGCCACCGGCCGGCTCAGCTCCACCGACCCCAACCTGCAGAACATCCCCATCCGCACCGACGAGGGCCGCCGCATCCGTGCGGCCTTCGTCGTCGGCCGCGACCAGGACGGCACACCCTGGGAGAGCCTGCTCACCGCGGACTACTCCCAGATCGAGATGCGGATCATGGCCCACCTGTCCGCCGACGAAGGCCTCATCGCCGCCTTCACCTCCGGCGAGGACCTGCACCGCTTCGTCGGCAGCCGCGTCTTCGGCGTCGACCCCGCCGACGTCACCCCCGACATGCGCGCCAAGATCAAGGCCATGTCCTACGGGCTGGCCTACGGGCTGTCCGCGTTCGGCCTGTCCAACCAGCTGAAGATCTCCACCGAAGAGGCCCGTGGCCTCATGGAGGACTACTTCGAGCGCTTCGGCGGAGTGCGCGACTACCTGCACGGCGTCGTCGACGAAGCCCGCCGCGTCGGCTACACCGAGACCATCATGGGCCGGCGCCGCTACCTGCCGGACCTGACCAGCGACAACCGCCAGCGCCGTGAGATGGCCGAGCGCATGGCGCTCAACGCCCCCATCCAGGGCTCGGCGGCCGACATCATCAAGGTCGCCATGCTCGACCTGGACCGCGGCCTGCGCGAGGCCGGCCTGCGCTCGCGCCTGCTGCTGCAGGTGCACGACGAACTCGTCCTCGAGGTCGCCCCCGGAGAACGCGAGCCGCTGGAGCGACTGGTGCGCACCACCATGGCCGGTGCCGCCGACCTCGCCGTGCCCCTCGACGTCTCCGTCGGCGTGGGTACCTCCTGGCACGACGCCGGTCATTGACGCGACGCGGCCGGGGCCACCCGCGAGTGGCCCCGGCCGCGTCTCAGGGCTCCAGCGGCTCAGCGCGCGTCCGGCGCCACCAGTTCCGCCAGTGCCGCCTCGAACCGCTCCGCCACCTGCAGCGACGGCAGGACGTGCCCCTGCTCGCGCTGCGATGCCGCCAGGTCCGCGCCCCACTGCGCCGCACGCTCACGCTGGTTCGGGGTGCCGTGGTGGCCGGGGCTGGTGAACGAGCAGTCACCCACCTCGGCGAAGGAGCGCTGCGCCTGCACCACCCGCTTCGCGTTCAGCGCCGCGCCCCGCTTGTGCGTGGCGAAGTACGTCGCGAACGCGTCCGCCATCAGCTCCGTGCGCCGCGTCGCCTCCGGCCCCGTCAACGGTGAGTCGAACAGATCGTCCTCGTACTGCACGTGGTGCGCGAACTCGTGCGCCAGCACCGCCCGCGGACCCACGTCCGACAACCCGATCGAGGACATGAACGCCAGGATCCCGTCACCGAAGACGATCTTGTCCGGCAGCGAGGCCACCAGCGGGTCCGTCGCGCCCTGTGCGCTGAACGCGTAGGCGTTGAGGGTGAAGACCGGGTTCTCGCCACCGGCGAGCTCCGGGACGGACTCCACCGCCGCGACGACCTGCGCGGAGTACTCCCGCGCCTCCGCCGCGGGCAGCCCGTAGAGGACCGTCAGCAACCGCGCCAGGCGCGCCGGGTCCCGCAGCACCGACCCGTGCATCGCCATCAGCTGGACGTCCGCGCTCGGCACGTCCCAGAAGCGCTGCGCGGAGCGGAAGGTCCGCTCCAGCTCCGAGCGGCTGGACGAGGTCAGCGCGTACGCCGGGTCCCCGTCGGTGCCGAACAGCAGCGCGTCGTACGTCGGGAAGTCCAGCACACCGCTGTCCGCGACGAACCGCAGCTCCTGCGGGTCCAGCCCGGCCAGCAGGCCCTCCGCGTACACGCTCAGCGCCGTCGGCGAGCAGTCGTGCTCGCCCGGGTCGATCGCCCGGCCGACCACCGCGGAAACGGGGGACTGCACCCCCGTGCGCGCCGCCGCCGACTCCCGGCGAGCCTGCCAGCCCACCGGCAGCCGCACGTCCGCCACCGCGCGCACCGGTTCCGCGGCGGACACGGCGCCGGCGGGGGCAGCGGCGGAGGACGCGCGAGGGACGGGGGAGGCAGCCGCCGACGCCGCGGGCGCCACGCACCCCAGCGCCAGGACCAGGCCGGTGCCGGCCGCGACGGACCAGCGGGAGAGCGTCGACATGGGGGAGTCCCGTCTCGAGGCCCGTGCGCGCGGCGCGCGGGCGGTGGGTGCTTCGCGTGAGCCACCCTAGGAGTCGCTGTGCTCCGACCCAGCGCGACCCGCCCGCCGCGGCCGCCCCGACCGCGAGCACACCAGCACCAGCGTCCCCGGCACCAGCTCCCCGCGCAGCCGGCTCCACCCGCCCCACACCGCGTCCCCGGAGGACCACTCCGGCTCCACCAGGTCCTCCAGCACCAGCCCCGCGCCCCGCACCAACCGCACCCAGTCACCCACCGTGCGGTGGTGCTCCGCGTACGTCACCCGCGTGCGCCCAGCGCCGTCCGTGCCCGTCTCCACGTACGGGCGCCGGTCGAAGTAGGAGTGGTGCACCCGCAGACCCTCCGGACCCGGCACGTCCGGCAGCGCCCACCGCACCGGGTGCGGCACGCTCGCCACGAACCGCCCACCCGGCCGCAGCACCCGCGCAACCTCCGTCAACACGCGGTCGGCGTCCGCCACGAACGGCAGCGCCCCGTACGAGGTGAAGACCACGTCGAAGGCCGCGTCCGCGAACGGAAGCACCCGCGCGTCGCACTGCACCAGCGGCGTGCACGCGCCCACCTCGGCGTCAGCCACCACCCCCTCGGCCAGCATCCCCGCGGACAGGTCGCTCGCCACCACCAGCGCACCCCGCCCGGCCAGCCACCGCGCGCACTGCGCCGCGCCCGCACCCACCTCCAGCACGCGCAGCCCCCGCACGTCCCCCAGCAGGCCGGCCTCCTCCTCGCGCAGGCCCTCCGGCCCCCAGACGAGGTCGGAACCGGGACGGGCGTCCCCCAGGAACGCCCCGTGCTCGGCCCGGTAGCCCACCGCCTCCGCGTCCCACCAGCGCCGCTGCGCCGCCACCGTCTCCAACGCCCCCACGGCCCGCCGCTGCACCGCGGGACCGCCCTCGGCCTCCACGCCGGCGCCCTCGCCGAACCCTTCGCCCACCGCGCCCACCGCACCGCTCACCCGCCCATCCTGGCAGGGGCGCTCGCGGGCGCGACGGCGTGCTTTGCCTGTGCGCAGCGGCGCCGGTAGGCTTGAACGGCGAGCGTCCGCCCCCGGTTCCACGACACGTCCCGAGGTGCGCGCCCGTGACGGCCGGGAGCCCCCGGGCGTGACCCTACGACTGTCCCTGACGGAGCCCCTACCTCCATGACGACCACGACGACCGCTCCGGTGAGCGGTACCCCTCAGATCGCGATCAACGACATCGGGTCGGCTGAGGAGTTCCTGGCCGCGGTCGATGCGACCATCAAGTACTTCAACGACGGTGACATCGTCTCCGGCACCATCGTGAAGGTCGACCGTGACGAGGTCCTCCTCGACATCGGTTACAAGACCGAGGGTGTCATCCCCTCGCGCGAGCTCTCGATCAAGCACGACGTCGACCCCAACGAGGTCGTCGGCGTCGGCGACGAGGTCGAGGCCCTGGTCCTCCAGAAGGAGGACAAGGAAGGCCGCCTGATCCTGTCCAAGAAGCGCGCCCAGTACGAGCGCGCCTGGGGCACGATCGAGGCCAAGAAGGAGGCCGACGAGGTCGTCGAGGGCACCGTCATCGAGGTCGTCAAGGGTGGTCTCATCCTCGACATCGGCCTCCGCGGGTTCCTGCCGGCGTCCCTGGTCGAGATGCGCCGCGTGCGCGACCTGCAGCCCTACGTGGGCAAGACGATCGAAGCCAAGATCATCGAACTGGACAAGAACCGCAACAACGTGGTCCTGTCCCGCCGCGCCTGGCTCGAGCAGACCCAGTCCGAGGTGCGCCAGACCTTCCTGCAGACCCTGCAGAAGGGCCAGGTCCGCTCCGGCGTGGTCTCCTCCATCGTCAACTTCGGTGCGTTCGTCGACCTGGGCGGCGTGGACGGCCTCGTGCACGTCTCCGAGCTGTCCTGGAAGCACATCGACCACCCCTCCGAGGTCGTCGAGGTCGGCCAGGAGGTCACGGTCGAGGTGCTCGACGTGGACATGGACCGCGAGCGCGTGTCCCTGTCGCTGAAGGCCACCCAGGAAGACCCGTGGCAGCAGTTCGCCCGCACCCACGCCATCGGCCAGGTCGTGCCGGGCAAGGTCACCAAGCTGGTCCCGTTCGGCGCGTTCGTGCGCGTCGACGACGGCATCGAGGGCCTGGTGCACATCTCCGAGCTGGCCGAGCGCCACGTCGAGGTGCCCGAGCAGGTCGTCCAGGTCAACAGCGACATCTTCGTCAAGGTCATCGACATCGACCTGGAGCGTCGCCGGATCTCCCTGTCGCTGAAGCAGGCCACCGAGTCCCTCGCCGCCGCCGGCGAGGAGTTCGACCCGTCGCTGTACGGGATGGCCGCCGACTACGACGAGCAGGGCAACTACAAGTACCCCGAGGGCTTCGACCCCGAGACCAACGAGTGGCTCGAGGGGTACGAGGCGCAGCGCGAGGAGTGGGAGGCGCAGTACGCCCTCGCCCACGAGCGCTGGGAGGCGCACCGCCGCCTGGTCGCCGAGGCCGCCGAGGCCGAGGCCCGCGCCGAGGCCGAGGGTGTCCCCGCGGCCGCTGCGTCCTCCGCGCCGTCGTCCTCCAGCGGCGCCGGCTCGGTCTCGTCCTCCTACACCTCGGAGGCCCCCGAGGCCGCGGGCACGCTCGCGTCCGACGAGGCTCTGGCCGCCCTGCGCGAGAAGCTCACCGGCGGGCAGTGATCCACCGGGCCGGGACCGCGCACGCGCGGACCCGG
>NZ_JBJLRI010000119.1:0-7380 GCF_050871405.1 Kineococcus esterisolvens | reverse complement strand
CCCCCCCCCCCCCCCCCCCCCCCCCCCCCCCCCCCCCCCCCCCCCCCCCCCCCCCCCCCCCCCCCCCCCCCCCCCCCCCCCCCCCCCCCCCCCCCCCCGCCCCCCCCCCCCCGCCCCCCCCCCCCCCCCCCCCCCCCCCCCCCGCCGGGGTGGCGGCCGTCAGCCCGCGCGAGGCCGCGCTGGCCGGCCGCCTGGGCGTGCGGCGCGTCACCTACGTCCCGCAGGTCGTCTCGCTGCCCCGCTGGGTCCTGGACGAGCGCGCCGCGCTGTCCGAGCAGCCGGGCGAGCGCGCACCCCGCTACGTCACCGCGGGCCGCATCTGCGCGCAGAAGGACCCCGGGTTCTTCGCCGAGACCGCGCGGGAACTGCTGCGCTCGCGCCCGGACGCGGAGGTCGTCTGGCTGGGCGGCGGGACGCCCGAGGACGAGGAGCGCCTGCGCTCGATCGGCGTCCGGGTGACGGGCTGGATCGAGCGCGCGACCCTCCTCGGCGAGCTCGCCCGCGCGGATGTCTACGTCCACACCGCGGCGTGGGAGGGCAGCCCGATGACGGTCCTCGAGGCGGCGGAGCTGGGTGTCCCCGTGGTCGCGCGGCGCATCGCCGCGCTGGAGTCCCTGGGCGTCCGGCGGCTGGAGGGCACGCCCGCAGCGCTCGCGGCCACCGCCGAGGAGACGGCCAAGAACCCGCAGTCCGCCGGGGTGGGGCTCGACCTCACCGCGGTCCACAACTCCACCGCCCAGCGCGAGGCGCTGCTGGGCCTCTACGAACAGGTTGCGAGCTCAGCACGGTGACAGCGCTCCTCGTCGCGAACAACGGCGGCCACGTCAAGCAGCTGCACAGCTGGCTGCCGCGCCTCGGCCTCGGTGAGGACCGGGTCTGGGTGACCGTGGAGGCCCCCCAGACGACGGCCCTGCTGGCCGGGGAAGAGGTCTGCTGGGTCGACTACCCCGACGCCCGCGACTACCGGGCGCTGGTCCGGCACGCGCTGGCGACCCGCCACCTGTTCCGGCAGCACCGGTTCAGCGCGGCCGTCAGCACCGGGGCCAGCCTCGCCCTGTCGGTTCTGCCCCAGGCGGCGGCGCGGGGCATCGACACCCGCTTCATCGAGAGCGCGACGCGCTTCGAGGGCCCCTCGATGGCCGGGCGCGTCCTGGCGCGCATGCCGCGCATCCGCGTGTACACCCAGTACGAGCACCTCACGTCGAAGCGCTGGCGGTACGGCGGTTCGGTGTTCGACGGTTTCACGGCCGTCGCGGGTGCCGCGCGCACGCGGGACCCGTGGCGGGTGGTGGTCACCGTCGGGAGCACCGGCGCCTACGGTTTCCGGCGGTTGCTGGACCGGATGGTCCAGGTCCTGCCCCCGGACGCCGAGGTGCTCTGGCAGACCGGCTCCACCGACGTCACCGGCCTCGACATCGAGGCGCGTCCCGCGGTCCCCTCCGACGAACTGGCGGCGGCGGTCGCCGCGGCCGACGTGGTCGTCGCGCACGCCGGCACCGGCTCGGCGCTGGGATCGCTCGAGGCGGGCAAGTTCCCCCTGCTGGTGCCGCGGCGCACCGCTCACGGCGAGCACGTGGACGACCACCAGGGCGAGATCGCCCGCGCGCTGGGCCAGCGCGGCCTCGCCCTCGTGCGGGAGGCCGACGAGATCACCTTCGCGGACCTGGAACAGGCGGCCACCACGGCCGTCGAACGACGACAGGCGCCGCCGCCCTTCACGTGGTGACACCGGCACCCGGGTGGGGATCCCCCCACCCGGGTGCTCCGGGCGCTCTCAGGCGGGCGCGTGGAACCTCTGCTGGGCCGCTTCGAGGCCCTCGGTGAGCAGCGCCTCGACCGCGTCGGCGGCGTCCAGGAGCAGGAACGGCAGTTCCTTGCGCTCCGTGGAGGAGAACTCCTTGAGCACGAAGTCGGCCGGGTCCTGCCGGCCGGGCGGTCGGCCGATGCCGACGCGCACGCGCGCGTAGTCCTTGCCGCGCAGCGACTGCGAGATCGAGCGGAGCCCGTTGTGACCGCCCTCGCCGCCGCCGCGCTTGAGCCGCACGGAGCCGAAGGGGACGTCGAGCTCGTCGTGGACGACGACGAGGCGGTCGAGGCCGACGTCGTAGTACTTCGCCAGGCCGGCCACGGGGCCGCCGGAGAGGTTCATGTACGAGGTGGGAGCGGCCAGCACCGCGCGCGGGCCCGGCGCACCGCCCGGCCCGGTGCCCAGGCGCACCTCGGCGACCCGGGCACCGGAGCGGTGCCGCTTGAAGGACCCCGACGCGCGGCTCGCCAGCTCGGCGAGCACGGCCTGCCCGACGTTGTGCCGGGTCCGCTCGTACTCGGCGCCGGGGTTGCCCAGCCCGACGACGAGCCACGCGTCGCTCACTCGGTCCTCCTGCTGCTCTACCGCGAGGGGTGGGTCAGGACCCGGAGGTCTGGCCGCCCTGGTCGTCGGAGTGGCTCTCCTCGCGCACGATGCCGGCCTCGGCCTCGGCGGACTCCAGCTCCGCCTCGACCTGGGCGGCGCTCGCGGCGCCCTGCACGACCACGACGAGCTGCTCGGCGTCCCCGGCCAGCACGGTGCCCTCGGGGAGGGTGATGTCGCCGGCGGTGACGTGGCTGCCGGCCTCCAGGCCCTCCACGGAGACCTCGAGGGACTCGGGCAGGTGGGTGGCCTCGGCCTCGACGAACAGGGTCGTCAGCTCCTGGTTGACGATCGTGTTCGGGGCGGCGTCACCGGTCAGGACCAGCCGGATCTCGACCGAGACCTTCTCGCCGCTGCGCACGGTGAGCAGGTCGACGTGCTCGATGAACCCGCGGATCGGGTCGCGCTGCACGTCCTTCGGCAGCGCCAGGTGGCGCTCGCCCTCGACGTCGATCTCCAGCAGGGCGTTGGCGTTCTTGAGCGCCATCATGGTGGCGTGGCCCGGCAGGGTCACGTGCAGCGGCGCCTCGCCGTGGCCGTACACGACCGCGGGGATCTTGTCGGCGCGGCGGATGCGGCGGGCGGCGCCCTTGCCGAACTCGGTGCGCTTCTCGGCGGACAGCTTGGTCTCGGCCACGGGGGCCCTCCTCGGGAGTCGGTGTTCCTGCAGACACACCTCGGGAGGGCGCGGCGCGCCGTCCACCGCGTCGATCACGGAGGCGCGTCTCGCGACCAGCGCCGTCCCTCGCCGAGGCAACCGGGCCCCAGTCTACCGGGGCCCGGCGCCCGCCCCGACCGCGCGCCGGCGGGAGGCCGGCGGGCCGTCAGCGCACCGTCAGCTGTGGCCGTCGAACAGGCTGGTGACCGAGCCGTCGTCGAACACCTCGCGGATGGCGCGCGCGAGCAGCGGCGCGATCGACAGGGTCGT
Source organism: Kineococcus esterisolvens (assembly GCF_050871405.1). Classification (NCBI taxonomy): domain Bacteria; kingdom Bacillati; phylum Actinomycetota; class Actinomycetes; order Kineosporiales; family Kineosporiaceae; genus Kineococcus; species Kineococcus esterisolvens. The sequence goes on along the minus strand of NZ_JBJLRI010000119.1, from coordinate 4,042 downwards.
CAGCTGCGGGAAGCGCATCGCCTCGGTGATCGGCAGGGTGTTCGTCACGACGAGCTCGGAGATCGGCGAGTTCTTCAGGCGGTCCACCGCCGGGCCGGAGAGCACCGCGTGGGTGGCGGTCGCGATGACGTCGGCGGCGCCGTTGGCCTTCAGGGCCTCCGCGGCCTGCACGATCGTGCCGGCGGTGTCGATGAGGTCGTCGACCAGGACGCACGTGCGGCCCTCGACGTCACCGACCACCTCGTGCACCTTGACCTGGTTGGGCACGTTGGGGTCACGGCGCTTGTGGATGATCGCCAGCGGCGCGCCGAGGCGGTCCGACCACAGGTCCGCGACGCGGACCCGGCCGGCGTCCGGGGAGACGATCGTGAGGTTGGACCGGTCGACCCGCTTGCCGACGTAGTCGGCGAGGATCGGCAGCGCCCACAGGTGGTCCACGGGGCCGTCGAAGAAGCCCTGGATCTGCGCGGTGTGCAGGTCCACGGACATCAGCCGGTCGGCGCCGGCGGTCTTGAACATGTCGGCCACCAGGCGCGCCGAGATCGGCTCGCGACCGCGGCCCTTCTTGTCCTGGCGGGCGTACCCGTAGAAGGGGGCGACCACGGTGATGCGCTTGGCGGAGGCCCGCTTCAGCGCGTCCACCATGATCAGGTGCTCCATGATCCACTGGTTGACGTTCGCGGTGTGGCTCTGGATGACGAACGCGTCGCAGCCGCGGACGCTCTCCTCGAACCGGACGTAGATCTCGGAGTTGGCGAAGTCGTAGGCGCTGGTGGGCACCAGCTCGGCGCCCAGCGCGGCGGAGACCTCCTGCGCGAGCTCCGGGTGGGCGCGCCCGGAGATGAGCACCATCCGCTTCTCGCCCGTGGTGGTGATTCCGGTCATGGCTGTTGCTCCCTGCCCTCGGTGGTGGCTCCGGTGCCCTCGGTGGCGTCCGTGCTGCTGGTGGTGCCGGCGTCCGCGCCCTCCGCCGCCCGCAGCGCCGCCTCGGCGGCCGCGGTCCCGGAACGGTGGCGCGCGGTCCAGCCCTCGACGTTGCGCTGCGGGGCGACGCTGATGGCCAGCGCCCCCGCCGGGACGTCCTTGCGGATGACGGTGCCGGCACCGGAGTAGGCGCCGTCGCCGACCGTGACCGGCGCGACGTACATGGTGTCCGAGCCCATCCGCACGTGGTCGCCGATGGTCGTGCGCGACTTGTTCACGCCGTCGTAGTTCACGAAGACGGAACTGGCGCCGATGTTGGAGTGCTCGCCGATCGTGGCGTCCCCCACGTACGTCAGGTGCGGGACCTTCGAGCCGCGCCCGATCTCGGCGTTCTTCGTCTCCACGAAGGTGCCGATCCTGCCCTCGGCGCCCAGGCGGGTGCCGGGGCGCAGGTAGGCGAAGGGACCCACGTGCGCCCCCTCGCCCAGGACGGCGGAAGTGCCGTGCGTGCGCTCGACGACCGCCCCGGCACCGACCTCGACGTCGGTGAGCGTGCAGTCCGGGCCGACGACGGCACCGGCGGCGACGCGGGTGCGCCCGTGCAGCTGCACCCCGGGCAGCAGCGTCACGTCCGCGGTCAGCTCCACGTCGGCGTCGACCCAGGTGGTGCGGGGGTCGACCACCGTGACGCCGGCGAGCATCCAGCGGCGCAGCGTGCGCGCGTTGGCCTCCGCGGACAGCTCCGCCAGCTGCAGCCGGTCGTTGACGCCGCGGATCTCCCACTCGTCCTGCACGGCGAGCGCCTGCACGCGCAGGCCGTCCGCGCGCAGCAGGCCCAGCACGTCCGTCAGGTACACCTCCCCGGCGGCGTTGTCGCGGCCGACCCGCACCAGGGCCCCGCGCAGGGCGGCCGCGTCGAAGGCGTAGACGCCGGAGTTCACCTCGCGCACGGCGCGCTGGGCCTCGGTGGCGTCCTTCTGCTCCACGATGGCGCTGACGCCGCCGTCGTCGTCGCGCAGCACCCTGCCGTAGCCGGTGGGGTCGGCCAGCTCGGTGGTCAGGACGGTCATGGCGTTGCCGCCGGCGGTGTGGGCGGCGACGAGGTCGCCCAGCGTCGCCGCGGACAGCAGCGGCACGTCCCCGTAGGTCACCACCACGGTGCCGGCCAGGTCGGCCGGCAGGGCGTCGAGGCCGCACTGCACGGCGCGCCCGGTGCCGGGCACCTCGTCCTGCAGGGCGACCACGACGCCGGGGTCGGCTGCGCGCACCGCCTCGGCGACCCGCTCGGCCTGGTGGCGCAGCACGACCGCGAGGTGCTGCGGGCCGGTGGCGCGGGCCGCGGCCAGCGCGTGGCCCAGCAGGGGGCGGCCCCCGAGGGGGTGCAGGACCTTGGGCAGCTGCGACTTCATCCGGGTGCCCTCGCCGGCCGCCAGGACCACCACGGCGGCGGGTGCGGGCCCGGAGGGGCCGGAGGGGTCGGCGGCGGACTGGTCGGGGATCTCGGCGGTGCTCACGCGGGGCGCGCTCCTCGCGGGCTCGGGGCTGCGGGGGCTGGACCGGCAGTCGGCCCAGAGCCCGAGGATAACGGCCCGGCCACGCCGGGCCGACCAGCCCACCGCGCTCCCGGGAGAGGATTCGAACCCCTACTGGACGGGACCAAAACCCGCCGTGCTGCCGTTACACCACCCGGGAGGGCGCGCCGGCCCGCGGCAGCGGGTGGCGCGGGACCATCCTGCCAGCCCCTGACGCACGGCCGTCCCGCCGCCGGTGCGCACCCTCCGGCTCACCCGGTCGGCGCAGACCCCGGCGCGGGGGGCAGGATGGGTGCGTGCCTCCCCGCCCCCGCTCCCGCATGACCGGTGGGGAGCGGCGCGAGCAGCTCATCGGCATCGGCCGCGCCCTGTTCGCCGAGCGCGGGGTGGAGGGCACCACCGTGGAGGAGATCGCCGCCCGGGCCGGTGTGTCCAAACCCGTGGTGTACGAGCACTTCGGCGGCAAGGAGGGCCTGTACGCGGTCGTGGTGGACCGCGAGATCGCCTCCCTGCTGTCGGCGATCACGCGGGCCCTGTCCGGCCGCGGCAGTCCCCGCACCCTGCTGGAGCGCTCGACCACCGCCCTGCTGGACTACATCGAGAGCTCCACCGACGGCTTCCGCATCCTCGTGCGCGACTCCCCCGCCACCGCCGCCACCGGCACCTTCGCCAGCCTCATCTCCGACATCGCCCGCCAGGTCGAGCACCTGCTCGTCGACGCGTTCGCCGCGCGCGGCTTCCCGCCGCAGACGGCCTCGCTGTACGCGCAGGGGCTCGTCGGCATGGTCGCGGTGACCGGCCAGTGGTGGCTGGACACCCGCGAGCCGCCGAAGGAGGAGGTCGCGGCCCACCTGGTCAACCTGGCGTGGAACGGGCTGCTCGGCCTGGAGCGCTCGCCCCGGCTGTCGGTGCACGCGCGCGAGGACGAGGGCACGGACCGGGGCACGGACCGGGGCACGGACCGGGGCACGCCCTAGAGTCGCTGCCGTGGCACGCGACGCAGGCCGGTCCCCGGGCGAGCGGCCGCCCACCGACGAGGTCGACCTCATCGTCGCGGCGTGGCGGCGGGAGACCCCGCAGCTGGACGTGGAACCCCTGGAGGTCCTCTCCCGGGTGGCGCGCCTGGCGCGGCACCTGGACCGGCTGCGCCGCGACGCGTTCGCGGCGCACTCGCTGGAGACCTGGGAGTTCGACGTCCTGGCCGCGCTGAGGCGGGCGGGCGCCCCGCACGAGCTGTCCCCCGGCCAGCTGCTCGTCCAGACGCTCGTGAGCAGCGGCACCATGACCAACCGGGTGGACCGGCTCGCCGGCCGGGGCCTCGTGCAGCGCCGCCCCTCCCCCGACGACGGGCGCAGCGTGCGGGTGCGGCTGACGGCCGCGGGGACCGCGGTGGTCGACGCCGCGCTGGCGGACCTCGTGCGCGCCGAGCACCGGATGCTGGCGGTGCTCGGCGACGAGGAGCGCCGCACGCTGGCGACGCTGCTGCGCCGGGTGGCCGCGCCGTTCGAGTCGCCCGCCGCGCGCACCTGAGGAGCGCCCACGGGCACCGCCCGGCACGGCGACGCCCCCGCACCGGGCCGGTGCGG
>NZ_JBJLRI010000118.1:0-7535 GCF_050871405.1 Kineococcus esterisolvens | reverse complement strand
GCCGGCGGTACCGCCGGCGCCCCGCACCGCCGCCGCTGCGGCCCGACCCACTACTGGCAGGTGGTGACATGGCACTGACCCCCACGGCTTTCGAGTGGGTCTGCGCGCTCGTCCGCAAGGAGAGCGCGATCGTCCTGGAGAAGGGCAAGGAGTACCTCGTCGAGTCCCGTCTCGTGCCGCTGGCGCGGGCGGCCGGCGCGGCGGACGTCAGCGCCTACGTCGACGGCGTGCGGCTGCGGCCCGACCGCCGCACGCAGATCGCCATCGTGGAGGCGCTGACGACGAACGAGACGTCGTGGTTCCGCGACGGCGCCCCGTTCCAGGCGTTCTCCACCACGGTGGTGCCGGCGCTGAAGCAGTCGCGCGCCTCCACCCGCTCGGTCCGCATCTGGTCGGCGGCCTCCTCCACCGGCCAGGAGCCCTACAGCCTGGCGATCGGTCTGCAGGAATCCCTGCTCGCCGAGGGGTGGCGCGCGGAGATCATCGCCACGGACTTGTCCACCGAGGTCCTGGACAAGGCCAGGGCCGGGACGTACTCCCAGCTGGAGGTCAACCGAGGCCTGCCCGCTCCCATGCTGGTCCGGCACTTCACGCGGACCGGCATGAACTGGCAGATCAACGAGAACATCCGGCGGATGGTGCGGTTCCAGCAGCTGAACCTCACCGGCAGCTACGCGGCGCTGGGCCAGTTCGACGTGGTCTTCCTGCGCAACGTGCTCATCTACTTCGACCTCGCCACGAAGCGGGACATCCTCGGCCGGGTGCGCAGAGCGCTCAAACCGGACGGGTACCTGTTCCTCGGTGGGGCCGAGACGACGCTCGGCGTCGACGACAACTGGGAACGGCAACTCATCGGGCGGGTCTCCGTCCACCGCCCCAAGAACTGAGAGGACAGAGGAAATGAAGGCACTGGTCGTCGACGACTCCCGCGCCATGCGGAAGATCATCGCGGGTGCGCTGCGCAAGCTGGGTTACGAGGTCGTGGAGGCTGCTGACGGCGCCGAGGCGCTCAAGGTCCTGCAGAACGGCCCGCTGCCCGAGCTGGCGACGGTCGACTGGAACATGCCGGTGATGGACGGCCTGACGTTCGTCACCCAGGTCCGCGCCATCCGCGAGTACCGCTCGCTGAGCATCATGATGGTCACCACGGAGGCCGAGCACGGGCAGATCGTCCGCGCCCTCGCCGCGGGTGCCCACGAGTACCTGATCAAGCCCTTCACGGTGGAGGCGCTGGAGGAGAAGCTGGCCCTGCTGGGCCTGCTGCCGGAGGTGACCGCATGACGCAGGACATCGAGCAGGCCGGGCAGGCCGCCGACTACGTCGAGGACGACGCGCTCGCGCAGATCGTGGACCAGATGTGGCAGTCGTACTTCGGCCACGTCGAGCCCCTGCTGCCGGCGTTCGACCCGCAGGAGGTCCCCGCCCCGGTGCTGTGCGCGAGCGTCGGCATCGCCGGTGCCCGCCCCGGCCTGGTGACCGTGCTGGTCCAGAAGGCCGCTGCGGCCCCGCTGGCCGCCGCCCTCCTGCAGGAGGACGGCGAGCTGACCGACGAGGACGTCTACGACGCCCTCGGCGAGATGGCCAACATCATCGGCGGCAACATCAAGGCCCTCGTGCCGGACGCCGGCACCCTGGGTCTGCCCGCCATCGCGGAGGCCCCGCCGCTGCCGCGTTCCAACAGCCGCTGCGCGGCCCGCCTGGACGCGAACTGGCAGGGTCACTGGATGACGTTCGTGGTGTGGCTGTCGGGAACGGGAGCCTGACGATGAAGGCCCTGGTGGTGGACGACAGCCGCGTCATGCGGCAGATCGTCATCCGCACCATGCGCCAGGCGGGTTTCGACTGGGTCGACGTGGTCCAGGCCGAGAACGGCCGTGAGGGTCTCGAGGCGGTCCGCGCCGAGAACCCCGACATCGTGCTGTCGGACTGGAACATGCCCGAGGTGTCCGGGTACGAGCTGCTGCAGAACCTGCGCGGTTCCGGCCTGGACGTGCCGTTCGGGTTCGTGACCTCGGAGGGTTCGGAGGAGATGCGCGAGAAGGCGGCCGCCGCCGGCGCGCTGTTCCTCATCGCCAAGCCGTTCACGCCCGAGGCGTTCGCCGAGGCCCTCTCGCCGGTCCTCGACGGTGGAGCGGTCGAGGCCGCTCCCCCCGCGGCCGCCCCGGCGGCCGAGCGTCCCGCCGTGACGATGGACTCCAGCCCGCTGCCGTCGAACCTGGCGATCCGCAACCTGCTGGAGGACCTGCTCGGCCGCGAGGTCGGGGTCTCCCCGGGCACCCCGTGCCCGGTGGGCGGCAAGCCGGGTGCGGCCGTCGGCCTGTACGTCGACGACCGCCTGCGCTCGGCGGCCGTCGCGGTGTTCGACTTCGCGCTGGCCGCGCACGCCGGTGCGGCCATCGGCCTGCTGCCCCCCGGGGCCAGCGAGGCCGCGATCGAGGACGGGGAGCTGTCGGAGGCGCTGCGCGTCAACGCCAACGAGGTCCTCAACATCATGGCGTCGCTGTTCAACGTGGAGGGTGCCCCGCACCTGAAGCTGCACGCCGCCTACGCGCCGGGTGAGGTCCTGCGCCCGGACGTCACGCAGTGGGCCACCAGCACGGGCAGCCGCCTGGACCTGGACGTCGAGGTCGCCCGCTACGGCAAGGGGCGGCTCAGCGTCGTCACGATCTGACCCGCCCGCCCCACGGCCCCCGTCGCACCCGCGGCGGGGGCCGTCGGCGTCCCCCCGCCCCTCACCTCCTCACCGGGGGGTGAGGGGCGGGGTCAGTGCTCGCGGGGCTGAGCGGGCAGCAGGACCGTGGTCGTGTCGTCGGGCCGCACGACCGGCAGCGGCGGCAGCGCCGGGCGGCCCAGCAGGTAACCCTGCGCGCAGTGCACGCCCAGCTCCCGCAGCACCGACAGCTCCGCGGTCCGTTCCACGCCCTCGGCGACCATCGTCGAGCCCACCTCGGTGGCGAACCCCACCAGGGCGCGCGCCACCGCCCGGCGGGCGGGGTCCGCGTCGATGCCGCGCACGAACGCGATGTCCAGCTTCACCACGTCGGGGGACAGGTGCAGCACGTGCTGCAGGCTCGCGAACCCCGACCCGGCGTCGTCCACCGCCAGCCGCAGGCCTCCCGCGCGCAGTTCGGCGGTGCTCTCCGCCAGCGCCGCGTAGTCGATCACCGGGTCGTGCTCGGTGACCTCCACGACGACCCGCTCCGGTTGCGAAGCCAGCAGCACCTCGCGGGTGGCGGGGTCCATCAGCGCCTCGGCGGAGGCGTTGACGCTCAGGTACGTCCCCGCCGGCAGGCCCGGCAGCAGCGCCAGGGCGGAGGCGACCGCCGCCCGCTCCAGCTGCACGCCCGCCCCGGCGGACCGGGCGTCGGCGAACACCTGCTCGGGACCGCGGGGGTAGCCGTCCTCACCGGTGAAGCGGCTGAGCGCCTCCGCCCCCACCACCGCGCCGGTGCGCACGTCGACGATCGGCTGCAGGACCGTGCTGCGGCCCCGGCCGCGGACCAGGGCCTCCAGCGACGCCAGCCGGCCGCGGTGCTCGGCCCTGCGTCGGTCCCGGTGGTGCAGGACGCCGGCCACCAGGGCGGCGACCACGTGCAGCGCCTCCACCTGCCGGGAGTCCAGCGGTTCCACCGCGCCCGCCGGCACGCCCAGCAGCCGCCCGCCCGGCGTGCCGTCCGGGCGCAGCACGTCCACCGCCAGAGCGCCGCGGGTCAGGTCCGTGTCGGCCAGCAGCCGGACGGTCGCGCGCGGGTCCAGGGCGCTGGAGGCCTGCTCCACGACGGGCCCCTGGCCGGGCACCGCGGCGCGCGCCAGCGCCGCCACCGGCGTCCCGAAGATGTCACGGGCGAGGTCGAGCAACTGGGCGACGGCGTCGTCGTCCCCCACTGCGGCCCTCCCGCGTCGTCCCTGCCCTGCCCTGCCCCGTGCGCGGGCGACGACCCGCAGCTCCCACCGCTCGCGGGGGAGCCGGAGCGCCGCGCCCCCACCGTCACGGTGACCTTGGCAGACGACGGTGCGCACGGCAACGGCAACTGCCCGTTCAGCGTCGCGCAGGCCGCCCGGCCGGGCCGTGCCGGCGCATCCGCCACACGGCACCCATCGCCTCGGTGATGATCGCGCCCGACATCTTCGAGGTGCCGGCGGTGCGCTCGGTGAACAAGATCGGCACCTCGCGCACGACGGCGCCGCGCTCCAGCGCCGCCAGCGTCGTCTGGATCTGGAACGCGTACCCCGCCGCGGTCAGCGCGCGCAGGTCCAGCGAGCGCAGCAGGTCCGCCCGCCACGCCTTGTAGCCACCCGTCAGGTCCGCCACCGGGGCGCGCAGCAGCACCCGCGCGTACGTGTTCGCCCCCCGCGAGAGCGCCTTGCGGTACCAGGGCCAGGCGTCGTCCAGGGCGCCGCCGGGCACGTACCGCGCACCCAGCACCAGGTCGGCGCCCGCGGCGACCTCGTCCAGCATCCGCGGCAGCACCTCGACCGGGTGGGAGCCGTCGGCGTCCATCTGCACCACCACGTCGTGGTCGCCGGTGCGCAGCACCTCGGCGAACCCCGCCCGGTACGCCGCGCCCAGGCCGTCCTTCACGGTGCGGGTGAGCAGCCGCACCCGGCCCTCGGGCAGCCCGGCGGCCACGCTCCGCACGATCGCGCCGGTGCCGTCGGGGGATGAGTCGTCCACCACGAGCACGTCGGGCTCGGCGGGGGAGTCCAGCAGCCGCTGCAGCATCGCGGCGATGTTGCCGGCCTCGTCGTACGTGGGCAGGACGACGACGGCACGGAGGGCGTGGGGCAACGGGACTCGCTCGGGGTCGTGGGGCGGCGGGGCTCCCCGACGCTACCCCAGGCGCTCCCGCCCGGCGGCCACCCTCACAGGGCTGCCACAGCTCCCTGACCGCTGATCCCCACACCGCGCGCCGATGGTGGTGCGGACCGTGACGAGAGGGGGAGCAGTGGACGAGGCCCGGGACGACGTGGCGCGCCGGTGGCCCGCCCCGGCGGCCGGTCCCGCCGGCGACGCGGCCGCGCCCGCAGGGGCCCGTCGGCGTCCGCGGTGGCGCTCGCGGTGGGCGCTGGCCGCGGCCGGTGCCGGCCTGACCCTGCTCGGCGCCGCCGGGGGCTTCGCCGTCGGCCACGCCACGGCGGGGACGACCGCGGGCAGCGGGCAGGCCCAGCCGGCCGGGCCGGACGGCGCCGTCCCCGGGCAGCCGCCCGGCGGCGGCTTCGGCGGCACCGCGCCCGGTGGCGGCGACGCGCAGACGTGGCCCCAGGACCAGACCCAGGACCAGACCCAGGTGCTGCCCGGCACCGGCAGCACGACCACCACCTGACCCGCCCCCCTCCAGGAGAGATGCCCGTGCCCGGCACGTCCACACCCACCAGGCGGCCCCCCGGGGGTGCCTCCGCGGAACCACCGGCCACGGCGGTGGCGCGCTGGAGCCGCCGCGAGAAGGTCGCGGTCACCGCGCTGCTCGCCGCGACGGCGGTGCTCCACCTGTGGGACCTGTCCGCCTCCGGGTGGGCGAACTCCTTCTACTCCGGCGCCGTGCAGGCCATGACGAAGAACTGGACGGCGTTCTTCTTCGGTTCCGCCGACGCCGGCAACACCATCACCGTCGACAAGCCCCCCGCCTCGCTGTGGGTGATGGCGCTCTCGGCCCGCGTGTTCGGGCTGTCCAGCTGGAGCGTGCTGGCCCCGCAGGCCCTCATGGGCGTCGGGGCGGTGGCGCTGCTGCACCGCGCGGTGCGCCGCGTCGCCGGGCCGGTCGCCGCGTTCGTCGCTGCGCTCGCGTTCGCGCTGACGCCGGTGGCGGTGCTCATGTTCCGCTTCAACAACCCCGACGCGCTGCTGGTGCTGCTGCTCGTGGCCGCCGCGTACGCGGTGGTGCGCGCGCTGGAGGCCGCCCGCACCCGCTGGCTCGTGCTGGCCGGGGTGCTCGTCGGGTTCGCGTTCCTCACCAAGACCGCGCAGGCGCTGCTGCCGCTGCCGGCGCTGGCGCTGGCGTACCTGTGGGCGGCGCCCACAGGGTTCGTGCGCCGGGTCGCCCAGCTGCTGGCCGCCGGGGTGGCCGTCGTGGTCAGCGCCGGCTGGTGGTTCCTCGTCGCCGGGCTGTGGCCGGCGTCCAGCCGCCCCTACATCGGCGGCTCCACCGACGGCACCGCCTGGGACCTGGCCGTCGGCTACAACGGCCTGGGCCGGCTGTTCGGGAACGAGGGCGGCGGTGCCGGTGGTGGCCAGCTGCCCACCGGGGGTGCGGTGCCCGGCGGTGTCGAGGTGCCCACCGGCGGCTTCGGCGGCGGTGGTGGCGGGGGTTTCGGCGCCGACGCCGGCTGGCTGCGCATGTTCGGCTCCAGCGTCGGCGGTCAGGTCTCGTGGTTGCTGCCCACGGCGCTGCTGCTGCTCGTGGCGGGTGTCGTGGTGACCTGGCGCCGCCCCCGCACCGACCGGGTGCGCGCCTCCCTGGTCGTGTGGGGCGGGTGGACGATCGTCACCGCGGTGACGTTCAGCCTCATGGAGGGCACGTTCCACCAGTACTACACGGTCGCCCTCGCCCCCGGGATCGCCGCCCTCGTCGGCGTCGGCGGTGCCGCCCTGTGGAGCCGGCGCGACCGCGTCGCCGGCCGGGTGGCGCTCGCGGTGGTCGTCCTGGCCACCGGTGCCTGGGCGTGGGTGCTGCTGACCCGCACCCCGGACTTCGCGCCGTGGCTGCGCTGGGTCGTCGCGGTGCTCGCGGTCCTCGCCGCGGCGGGTCCGCTGCTGCGCCGCCCGACGCGGCTGGTGGTGGCCTCGCTGGTCACCGCCGTGGTGCTGTCGCTGGCCGGGCCGGCCGCGTACGCGGCGGTGACGGTGGCGACCCCGCACACCGGGTCCATCCCGACCGCGGGGCCGGAGGGCGCCTCCAGCGGCGGGATGCCCGGTGGCGGGACGCGCGGCGGGTTCGCCGGACGGGGCGACGCGGCCGGTGCCGCGGCGGGCGCGGCGCGGGGCGGTGCGGCAGCGGGCGGCGCGCCCACCGGTGGCGGGTTCGGCGGCGGCGCCCCCACCGGGGGCGGGTTCGGCGGGGCCGGCGGCGGTGGCCAGGACGTCAGCGACGAGCTCGTCGCGCTGCTGCAGGCGGCCGGCACGACCTGGTCGGCGGCGACGACCTCGACGAACTCCTCGGCGGGCTACGCGCTGGCCAGCGGCACCGACGTGATGGGCATCGGCGGGTTCACCGGCTCCGACCCGGCGCCGACCCCGGCGGAGTTCCAGGCGCTGGTGGAGGCCGGTGACGTGCACTACTTCATCAGCGGCGGGATGGGCGGTGGCCGGGGCGGTTCCTCCGAGATCGCCACGTGGGTGCAGGAGAGCTTCTCCTCCACCACGGTGGGCGGCACGACCGTCTACGACCTCACCCAGCCCCTGTCCTGACCCCCACCGCCGCACCCCCCCCGGGGGGGGGGGGGGGGGGGGGGGGGGGGGGGGGGGGGGGGGGGGGGGGGGGGGGGGGGGGGGGGGGGGGGGGGGGGGGGGGGGGGGGGGGGGGGGGGGGGGGGGGGGG
>NZ_JBJLRI010000117.1:0-7686 GCF_050871405.1 Kineococcus esterisolvens | reverse complement strand
CCCTGTCCGACGTCGAGTACGCCACCGCGACCTGGGTGGAGTGGTGGAACAATGCCCGGCTGCACTCCCGGCTGGACTACCGCCCACCAGCGGAGGCTGAGGCCGCCCACTACGCTGCCCTCAGCGAGGGCATCCCGGAGTCGTGTCCCACATGAAGACGGCAGAGAAGCCGTGACACTTCACTGAGCTCGACCAGGCTGCGCACCGCGCCGTCGGTGCACAGCAGTGCCTCGGACAGCTCGAACAGCGCATCCGATCGGGCCCGCAGGCAGCCGAAGAAGTCTCGACGAAACCGCGACAGCACCTCGCGGGCCTCGACAGCACCAGCATCTTGGGACACACTTCACCCCACGGCCTTGAGTTGGTTACAGCGCCTCGACAACGCTGATGATCACCTCAAGGCCGCTTTGCTGTCCAGACCCGCAGCCTCAACTGCCTGGGCTGACCTGCTCAAAGGTCAAACGTCAAGCCAAGGCCCTGATGCGCGAGCGCAAGCCACGACCCGCCGCAGTGGCCGTGGGAGCGCTCCTCACGGAACGGTCGCGTCAGATGGTGCATCGGTAGCGACGACGTCGCTCCGGGGGAGGCCGGCGACGAAGTCGGCCCCACGAGAGCGCCTGGTTCACGGCGGCGCAGGGAAGTGTCCTCCTACGGCCGCTCAGGGACGCATGCCTGCTCGCATTCGGCCCAACAGTTCGAGCAATCCGTGCCGTTCCGACGGCGTCATGTCATCGAGGATCGCGGATCGGTGGAGCCGATCGCGGAGGGTCTTCCAGAGCCGGTGGCCGCGTTCGGTGAGGACGAGCACCCGTTTGCGGCCATCGCTGGGGTGAGGCTGCCGGGCGACGAGCCCGGCCTGCTCGAGTTTGTCGGCAACGAGACTCGCAGTGGATGGGTCGCGTTCGAGCAGCCTCGCGAGGTCGCGGGGAGTGACCGGCGCCTCGCTCGTCGCGAGGATGCGCAACGTGGGAGCTGCGGAGGCCGGCGCGTCGAAGTCCTCCAGCGTCGCGGCGATCGTCGCCTGTGCGTGGTGGGCGATGTCGAGCAGCGACTGGATGATCTGCGCTTTCTCGTCCACGGTGGTGTCCGTCATGCACACATGGTACATTGACTGCATCAGTGAGTGCACTCAATGAGTTGAGGTAGCGAAATGAGTGAGACCAGGTCGCGAGGCATCGTCCTCGTCACCGGGGGCACCGGATATCTCGCCGGCTGGGTAATCGTCGAGTTGTTGAATAGTGGCTATCGGGTGCGTGCTTCGGTGCGCGACGTCACCCGCGCGGAGCCGGCGCGGAAGGCGATCCTGGAACAGTCCAAGGGAATGGACGTACTTCAGTTCGTCCGAGCCGACCTGCTCGACGATGAGGGCTGGGCGCCGGCCCTCGACGGCGTCGAAGCCGTGCTGCACACCGCCTCGCCGATGCCGTTCGACAACGACGTAGACCTGATTACTTCTGCTCGCGAGGGCACCCGACGGGTACTCACCACGGCAGCACGCGTCGGCGTGCGCCGAGTCGTGTTCACTTCTTCGGGCACCGCCGCCCGATCGGTCGCCCCTTCGAGCATGACTACCGAGGACATGTGGTCAGAGCCGTCCGGCGACGCGACGCACGTGTATCCGGATTCGAAGATCCACGCGGAGCGGCTCGCGTGGGAGCTTGCCGACGAACTCGGTCTAGATTTGACCGCGGTGCTGCCGTCGTTCATGCAGGGACCACCGGTAGGCGCGTCCGGCCGAGCCGGCACGATCGATGTGATCCGCCGACTGCTGAACCGGGCGCTGCCAGCGCTGCCGCGACTCGGCTGGAACGTCGTCGACGTGCGTGACGAGGCCCAGCTGCACGTCCTCGCCCTCGAACAGCCCGCAGCGATCGGTGAACGCTACAACGGCTCGGGCACGTTCCTCTGGTACCGCGACGTCGCACGCATCCTTCGCGACGGCCTCCCCGAGGCGAAGAAGATTCCCACTCGCGAGCTGCCCGACTTCCTGGTGCGACTCGCAGCTCGACGCGACCCTCACCTCGCGATGATTGTCGACGAGCTCGGCATCGTCCGCACTGTCGACAGCAGCAAGGCCCGTCGTCAGCTCGGCTGGACCACTCGCGACGTCCAGACCACCATCCTCGACACTGCCCGCGCACTCATCGCGCAGGAGCGGCAACCATGAGCCGAGCTGTGGCGACTCCGGACACATGATCTGAGCATCGCTGGCGGGCCTTGGTCAGCATCGGGATCGCCCAGACGATAGTCGCGCTGGATTCGAGCATCGTGAATATCGCCCTGCCATCCGCGCAGGCCGACCTCGGCTTCGGCGACGACCGACGACCGACGACCGACGACCGACGACCGACGACCGACGACCGACGACCGACGACCGACGACCGACGACCGACGACCGACGACCGACGACCGACGACAGTGGATCGTCACCGCCTACGCCCTCGCATTCGGGAGCTTGACCCGGTTTCCCGGACAGGTGAGTGGCTCGATCATGCCGCAGCAGTGAGCGCGGTGTGAAGGGCCTCGTGGTCGCTAGTACTGCAACGGCACTTGCGGCGGGGCGTGTCCGCGTCGTCGGTAGTGGCAGGCGCGGGCTTGATGCTGTCGCCGGCGACGCCAGATGGACCAGTTCCATACGTGCTCGACGGCGTGGCGGGCGGCGAGGGCAAGCTTGGCGAGGAGGCGGCGGACCTCGGGTAGCGTGTAGGCGATCATGCCGTCATCAGCGGACCTGACGCCCCCTTTGCGATGTCAGCTTCCGCGATCTGGGCCCGGGTGGCGGCCAGCCAGGCCAGGGTCAGCATCGAGAGGGTGATGTGGGCGTACCAGGCCCGGTAGTCACGGACCTGGTAGTGATCCAGTCCGGCTTCGTTCTTGGCCTGCTGGAAGCACTCCTCGATGTTCCAGCGAGACCCGGCGACGCGGGCAAGATCAGCCAGAGACGCGCCGCGGGGGCCGTAGCAGATGTAGTAGGCCAGTTCCCCGGTGGCAAGAGAGCGACGCGCCAAGAGCCAGTGTCCCCGCCCGGTGCGCCAGGCGATCCGGACCGGGATCCGGGCCCAGTCATAGATCCGCTCGCCGTGGGCGCCGGACCCGCAGGAGTAACGACGCCACGCCTGAGTAGGCAACGCGGCGACCAACCCAGCGGCCCGGGCCTGGCGGGCGTCGGTGGTGATGAGGGTGTCGTTGCTCTTGCAGGCCAGCACATGTGCCGCATCACGGTCTTCCAGCCACACCCGCAGGTAAGCGGCTTGCCCGTAGGCCTCATCCGCGGTGACCCAAGCGAACGGCACCCCGGCGTCGAAGGCCCGGGCGATCATGGCGATGGCCTGCTGCGGTTTCGTGGCGAACTCGACGTCGTCACCGATCCCGGCCGCCCGGCAGCGGTCACGATCCTCAGTCCACGACTGCGGGCGCCCTTCTTCAGGAACCCGGTCTCGTCCACAATCAACACGCCGTCGGGTGAGCCGAGGTGCTCCACGACGTAGTCACGCACGTCGTCACGGACCCCGTCGACGTCCCAGTCCGCCCGCCGCAGCAGCCGCTGCATCCCATCCGGAGACACCTCCCCGGCCTGCTCGGCCAGCGTCCAGCCGTTCATGCGCTCCAGACCCGCCGCCAGCCCGGTCACGTAGGCACGGACCCGCGCCCGCGGCTCCGCCCGCCCGAACCGAGGCGCGATCCGCCCATGCACCCGATCAAGCTCCGCCAGAGCAGCATCCACCACCGCGAAGACCATCATCTACCATAAGTGCCGTTGCAGTACTAGCAGCGGGCTTGGCGGCCATGCCGGTGCGCAGGCGTTGCCACAGCGCCTCGATCATCAACGGTGTCAGCTTTCCGAAGTCCCCGTGCGGCACGGCAGCCCCTTCCCCTTACCTTGATCAGGGAGGTGTTGCGCTCACCCCTTGATACCACCGTCATGTCCGGGTGCGCCGCAGGTGCCGATCGTGCCGCTGCGAGGCGTCGGTGCGGGATGTCCGCAGTCGCTGTGGAGCGCCGGCGGGGAGGGGGCGTGCGGGGAATGCCGGCGCGGTGGTGGTGCTTGTAGGGGGTGGTCGATCCGCTGCATGCCCCCGGGCCTCACCTTCAGCTCCTTCGAGCGGCCGCTCGCCGAGAGGCGACTTCCGGATCGACCAGCACGTCCACGGCCGCCGGGTCCTTCGACCCGGCGGCCGTCGTGCGCCCGGGCACGGGGCCCACGCCCGGGCGGCGTGCCCTGGCGGCGTCGTGACCGGCTGTCCTGGATCCCGCTTTGGGCAGCGGCACGGCCCCCGCTCCCCGCTCAGGCGTCGATGACGACCGGGATGATCAATGGCGCACGCCGGTGGACGCGTCGCGCCCACGAAGCCACGGTCCGCGCGATGACGTCCTCCAACTGGTGGGCGTCCGGGTGCCCGTCGGAGGCGGATCGGGCCAGGGCCTTCTCGATGAGCGGAACCACGGCGTCGAAGGTCCGCTCGTCGTGCACGAAGCCGCGGGCGAGGAAGTCCGGCGGATCGGTCAGCTGCCCCGTGTCGGCGTCGATGATGGCGACGACCGTGAGCACACCCTCCTCGGCGAGGGTGCGCCGGTCCTTCAGCGACGCTTCGGTGGCCCCACCCACGGTCGAGGCGTCGACGTAGACGTTGCCGGCTGCGACCTTGCCCACCACGGAGACCTGCCCGTCGACGAGGTCGACGATGTCGCCGTCCTCGGCGATCACCACGTTGCGCCGGTCCACGCCCGTCTTGATGGCCAGGTCCGCGTTGGCGCGCAGGTGCCGCGCCTCCCCGTGCACCGGCATCACGTTGGACGGCCTGACGATGTTGTAGCAGTACACCAGCTCGCCGGCGCTGGCATGGCCGGAGACGTGCACCTTCGCGTTGCCCTTGTGCACCACGTTGGCGCCCAGGGCCGTGAGCCCGTTGATGACGCGGTAGACGGCGTTCTCGTTGCCCGGGATCAACGAGCTCGCCAGCAGCACGGTGTCGCCGTCCTTGACGCGGATGACGTGGTCGCCGCTCGCCATCCGCGACAGCGCCGCCAGCGGCTCACCCTGTGAACCGGTGCAGACCAGCGCCACCTTCGACGGAGGCATCTTCTCCAGGACCTTCAGGTCCACGACCAAGCCGTCGGGCACCTTCAGGTAACCGAGTTCCGCGGCGATCCCCATGTTGCGCACCATCGAGCGCCCCACGAAGGCCACCTTGCGCCCGTGCGCGGCGGCCGCGTCCAGGACCTGCTGGATGCGGTGGACGTGGCTGGCGAAGCTGGAGACGATCACCCGTCGCGGCGACGTCCGGAAGACCGTCTCGATGGCCGGGATCAGCTCCCCCTCCGAGGCCGTGAACCCCGGCACCTCGGCGTTGGTGGAGTCGGTGAGGAAGAGGTCGACGCCCTCCTCGCCCAGGCGCGCGAACCCGCGCAGGTCGGTGATGCGCCCGTCCAGCGGGAACTGGTCCATCTTGAAGTCACCGGTGTGCAGGACCAGTCCGGCGGCGGTGCGGATGGCCACGGCCAGCCCGTCGGGGATGGAGTGGTTGACGGCGACGAACTCGCAGTCGAAGGGGCCGAAGCTCTCGTGGTCGCCCTCGCCGACCTCCACCGTCACCGGGCGGATGCGGTGCTCGGTGAGCTTGGCGGTGATGAGGGCCAGCGTCAGGCGTGAGCCGACCACGGGGATGTCAGCGCGCTCGCGCAGCAGGTACGGCACGCCACCGATGTGGTCCTCGTGCCCGTGCGTGAGCACGATCGCCACGATGTCGTCGAGCCGGTCCCGGATGGAGGTGAAGTCCGGGAGGATGACGTCGACACCCGGCTGGTGCTCCTCGGGGAAGAGGACACCGCAGTCCACGACCAGCAGCTTGCCCGCGTGCTCGAAGACCGTCATGTTGCGACCGATCTCGCCCAGGCCACCCAGTGCAACGACCCTGAGCGCGTCCTTCGCGAGAGTCGGCGCGCTACCCAGGGTTGACCGAGATCGACTCATGGCTTCGACCCTAACAAAGCGGAGTCAACCGCACGTACCGGCCGTCGCGAGGAGCTTCTTCATGCAGTGCCTGACTCCTGCAGCCGCTGACGCGGTGTACGAGCAGGCACCGCGCGATGTGATGGCTCACGCCTATGCAGCTCAGTGGGCACCGGACTGGTTCGAGCGCATCTCGACCGCGCAGCAGCAGACCCGGCCGTGCGCTACACCCTCGCGAGCACCGCCGGCGACGTCGCGGTAGCCAGCTACACCTACGAAACCCTGCTCCCCGAGCAACGCGCCGGCCCGCCCGACGCAGCCACCCTGACCTCCACCATCACCACCACACCCCGTCAGCACCGGAGCCGCGAGCACCGAGTACACAGACGCCGGCGACATTCTCGCGCGCGTCGGCGACGATCCCTGACAACAGCAGGAGCGACCTCTGACGGCTCACGGCTTGACGTGCTGCAAACCCCGTACGGGTGCTCCTCGTGGGGCTGCGCACACCTGGCCCGCGCGGCAAGGTGCGCCGAGGATCTGTGGGGAATTCTCTGCCCTGGAGGTCGACCGCCGCCTGTTGACGTCGAAGAGCGAGCCGGATACCGTACGAGGGTACAACGTTGTACCTCTTCGGCGCGGAGCGCCCTCGCCCTCCTACTCCTAGACCTCGCACCGTCAGCCACTCGGCGACAACTCGCTCCACCCGTGAACACCCCGCCCAAACAGCCTCCTGCAACAACGGGCACCGTCTTCACGAAGTCCACCTCGCCGGGCACCGTTTCGGGGTGTGCCGCTCCTGCGAACGTCTCGGCGCCAGCGGAGACGGAGACTGGCATGCTGGCCACACCCGTTTCGCGCAGAACCGGCCTCACCCTGGCCGCGCTGGCGCTGTCCGCCGGCCTCATCACCGCCCAGGGAGTCACCTCCGCGCCAGCCCACGCAGTGACCACCGGCAACGGCGCCCTGGTCTACTCCCCCGCCGCCGGCACCTCCTTCAACCCCGAAGGCGGGCGAGCCGCGGGCACCACCTACTCGAAGATAATCGTGCTGAAGAACAGCGGCAGCGCCAACGGCACGCAGCTGGTCACCTTCGACCAGCTAGTGCTCGAGAACAGCGTACAAGTCTACCCCATCTACCGCAGCACCAACAACGGGACCTCCTGGACCCGGATCGCGACGATCCGCCCGAGCACGCAGTTCCCAAACCTCACCCGCACGGCTCAGCCCTCCCTGTACGAGACGCCGATCCAGCTGGGCAGCATGCCCGCCGGCACGCTCCTGCTCTCGGGCATGATCATGCCGGCGGACCGCTCCAGCAGCCGACTGGTGATGTACAAGAGCCTGGACCACGGGCTGACCTGGAGCTACGTGAGCACCGCCGACACCGGCGGGCCGGCCGTGTACGACCCCAGCCCCACCTCGACGACCACGACCGTGTGGGAGCCCTCGCTGGCCGTGGACGCCAGCGGCGGGCTGGTCATGTACTTCTCCGACGAACGACAGAAGGCCGATGGCGTCTTGCAGGCGATCTCCTACCGACGCTCCACCGACGGCGGGCTGACCTGGGGCAGTGTGGTCAACGTCTCCGCCCCGACCAACCGCAGCGACGGCGGTCTCAAGGGGTCAGCGCAACACTTCCTCGATCGGGTGATTCGGGGAGGTTGTCGTGCCGCGTGGGGACTTCGAGAAGCTGACACCGTTGATGATCGAGGCGGTCTGGAACAAGCTGCGAT
>NZ_JBJLRI010000116.1:0-7697 GCF_050871405.1 Kineococcus esterisolvens | reverse complement strand
CCCCCCCCCCCCCCCCCCCCCCCCCCCCCCCCCCCCCCCCCCCCCCCCCCCCCCCCCCCCCCCCCCCCCCCCCCCCCCCCCCCCCCCCCCCCCCCCCCCCCCCCCCCCCCCCCCCCCCCCGGTGAGGGCGGCGCGCTGCCAGGCCGGCGAGTCGCGGGCCAGGCGCCCCAGCAGGCTCGCCGCCAGGCGCTGCTCCAGCTCCTCGGGCAGCCCGACGCCGAGGACGTGGGTGACGCGGGTGTCGGGGGCCACGAGCATCACGGCGGCGCGCTCGGTGCCCAGGACGTCGGCGGCGACGGCGACGAGGAGGCGCCCGGCGGCCTCCACGCTGACCGCCCGCACGCCCTCCTCGAACAGGCGGCGCACCGCGTCGGTGACCCGGTGCAGCTCGGCCTGCTCGCGGGCGGTGGTCACGTCGCGCAGCGCCACGGCGAGGTGGTGGCCGGCCGCGGCACCCACGGCCCGGTCCACGGTGGACGGGTCGCCGCCGTGCAGGTGCAGCAGGCCCAGCTCGGCACCGCCGTGCCGCAACGTGAACGTCGCGCAGGCGCCGGGCACGGGACCGGCCTCACCGGCCCGGGCGACGACCACGAGGCGGCCCCGCTCGTGGGCGAGCACCTCGGCGCGGCGCACCCCCGTCCGCGGCGCCAGGGCGGCGTGCACGGCGTCCAGCACGCGCTGCGGGGAAAAGCTCTCCTCCTGCGCCAGTCGCACCAGCTGCGCCGGGAGGGCGCTCTGCGGGTCCACCTCGGGTGCGCGTCAGCGCGGCGGGCGCGGGTGCGGGACCCGCGCCCGGCTCGTCGTCCTCAGCCCCGGCACCCCGTCCACATCGGCGCGCGCGGCTCCGCGCTTGAGGGCACGGGGGTCAGGACGGGCGGGCGGCACCGACGTGGAGGCGGTCGACGGTGCCGCGGCGGTCCAGTTCGGCACGCGTGGCCTCGGGGGTGGCGCCGGTACCGGTGAGCAGCAGGGGGGCGCCGAGTTCCGCGGCGAGCGGTCCGGCGGCGAGAGCGTCGGCGAAACCGTCCCCGACGGCGACGACGGCCGCGGAACCGCCGGGGGAGAACCGCTGCCCGACGGCGACGGCGGTGGCGTAGCGGTCGGGGCCCGCGAGGCGCTCGAACACCGCGTCCTCGTACCCGAGGGCGCGGACCTGGTCCAGGACGGCGTCGGAGACGGCGGACCCCCCGCCCAGCACGACGAACCGGCTGGGGCGCAGCGGCAGGGACGTCCCCTCCGCGGAGAGCGCGTACCGCACCGGCTCGGGCAGCCGGGTGGAGCCCACGAGGAGGACCGGGGCTCCCGCGCTGCCGGCGGCAGCGGCGCCCGCGAGGGCGTCGGGGAAGCCCTCGCCGGTGGCGAGGAACACGGTGCCGGGGTCGTCGAACAGGACCCGCGCGACCCGCACCGCGGTGGCGTAGCGGTCCTCCCCGGCCAGGCGCAGGACGGAGTGGCCCCGGCGCCGCAGTTCCTCCTCGACGGCGGTGCCGATCGACGTCGTCCCCCCGACGAGGTGCACGGTCGAGGTCCCGAGGTTCTCCAGCTCGTCCAGCGTCGCCTGCGGCAGCTCGTCGCGGCCGGTGAGCAGGACGCGGCTCCGGTCGGCGGCCGCGGCGGCGCTCGCGGCGAGCGCGTCGGGGAAGCCCTCCCCCGTCGCCAGGTACACGGACGCGTGGGGGTTCCCGGTGAAGGAGCGGGAGACGGCGGCGGCGGTGCCGTAGCGGTCCTCCCCGGAGATCCGCACGTCGGCCGCCTGCGCCGGCACCGCGGTGCCGAGGGCGAGGGCGCCGGCGAGCGCGAGGGTCAGCGGGGCGGGGCTGCGGCGCACGGGCGTTTCCTGACGTCGGGGTGCTCGGGCGCGGCCAGTGTGGCACCGGGTTCCCGGGGGCGCAGTCCGGCCGGGACGGCTGGGACCGCCGTGCCGCTGAACGCTCACGACGCCCGCCGCGCGCGGGCCCGGCGCCCCGGGCCCCTTGCCCGCGCGGGGTGTCAGGGGGTGCGGGAGGTGCTGCGCAGCGCGCGAGGCACGGTGACGGTGGTGGTGCCCGCGCGGGGCGTCAGCCGGGCCGTGGTGGTCTGCGGCCCGTACCCGGCGGAGTTCCGGGCCCTCACTCCGAAGGTGTAGGTGCGGCCGTTGACGAGGCCGGTGACGGTGACGGTGACCTTCGAGCTGCTCACCGCGAGGGTGCGGGCGCTCTGGGCGACGCCGTTCACGTACGGGGTGACGAGGTAGCCGGTGATCGGGCTGCCGCCGGTGGCGGTGGTGGCGGCGGTGAACGTCGCGGACCGGTCGCCCGCCTTCGCGCCGGTGACCGCCGGCGCACCGGGCGCGGCGGTGGGCGTCGCGGTGGGCGTCGCGGTCGGGGTCGCGGTAGGGGTCGCGGTCGGCGTCGGCGCGGGAGCGGTCGTGGTGGTGCGGGGGGCGACGGTGACGGTGGCGCTGCTCGCGGAGACGCTGCCGGCGGTGACGGTGGTCCGGCCGTCGGCGGTGGTGAACGTGGCGCCGGCGGGCAGCACGAAGGGCGCGCCCGCGGCCCGGGGTTCCAGCAGGCGCGACTTCGCGCCCGCGGTGGTGCCGTCGAGGCGGCGCACGGTCACGCCGGAGGGGATCGCCGCCCAGCCGAGGGAACCGTCGGCGGTGGTGCCGTAGTACTCGCCCCCGGGGTACAGGGGGGCGTCGCGGCCGGCGCCGGCGCGCAGCTCCACGTAGTAGGTGGCTCCACCGCTGGTGAAACGCAGCGCCCGGGTGCCGCTCGCCGAGCCGACGGGGTGCAGCACGGTGCTGGTGCGCGCGGCGGCGTCCACGGCGGTGAGCTCGGCGGGGGTCAGGCCGGCGAGGCGGTCGCGCTGGGCGGCGTTCATCTCCCCCAGGTGCGGGGTGCGGGACGTCGCGGCGTACGCGTTGGCGCCCATGACGTCGAAGAAGTCGCCGTACTCCACGGTGCTGCACGCGGCGGCGGTGCCGTCGTCGCCGCCGGAGCAGGCGGCGGAACTGCCGGAGTGGCCCAGGCCGAGGTTGTGGCCGATCTCGTGGGCGACGACGGCGGGCGCGGCGCTGCCGTTGATCCACGCCGCGAGGTTCCGCGCGGCGGTGGAACCGATCCAGGCGACACCGGAGAAGCCGCAGGCGGCGACCTTCGGCGTGTGCACCAGCAGGGTGGTGTCGGCGGGCACGGCGACCTGGGCGCGCACGGCCCGCTCGACGGTCGCGAGGTCGCAGGAGTTCGCGGCGGTGGAGGTGATGGTCGCCGTCCTCGCCGGCTGCGCCGCGTAGGTGACGGCGCCGTGCGTCTGGCGGTCGTAGAAGGAGCTGACCTCGGCGACGGAGGAGGCGAGGGTGGCGGCGGTGGTGCCGTCGGCGGCGACTCCGGGGACCGTGACGAGCACGGGCAGCACGGCGCGCACGGCGGTGCTCGCGGCCTTCAGCTCGCGCGGGGCGGCGAGCACCTCGTGGTCGAGCACGGCGCGGCCCGACTCGGCGACGGCGGCCGGGGAGCGGTCGGCGGCACGGACGGTGCGGCCGAGGCGCACGGTGACGGTGGCGCCGGTGGGCACGTCCGCGAGGTCGGGGGCGGGGACCCGCACGGGGCCGGTGGCGGTCTGCACGACGGTGACCTGCACGTCGTGGTCACCGCTCGCGTGCGCCGGGTCGACCTCGACGACGGCGCGGCGCACCGTGCCGGTGACGGTGCCCGTGTCCGCGTCGGCCGCTGCGGCGCCCTGCGCCGGGCCGAGCACGCTGCCGGCGGCGCAGACCGCCGCGATCGCCACCTTGAAGCGCACGTCCCCACCCCTCGCTGCGGCGGGTCGTCCCGCCTCGTCGTGAGGGGTTTCGGTGCGCGGCGGCGGTGACCGGATCGGCCGGACGGGTTCAGCCGACGTGCTTGCTGCGGTACATGCGGGCGTCGGCGATGTCGACGAGGGTGGCGGCGTCCACCCCGTCCCTGGGGCAGAGCGCGAAACCGGTGCTGATCTGCAGGCTCGGCGTGCCGCCGGGCACCTCGACGGCCGGCTCGAACGCGGCGTGCAGGTGCTGCAGCACGCGGCGGACGGGGGTGTCGTCGTCGACGGGCAGGTCGGTGAGGACGAGGAGGAACTCGTCCCCGCCCAGGCGGGCCAGCAGGTCACCGGGGCGGGCGACCTCGCGCAGCCGCTGCGCCGCCCGGACCATGGCGCGGTCGCCGGCGGCGTGCCCGAAGCGGTCGTTGATCGCCTTGAACCCGTCGAGGTCGATGAAGACGACCGCCACGCCGGAACCGGAACGGGTGCAGCGGCGCAGTGCGCGGGCCAGGTCCTCCACGACGTGGGCGCGGTTGGGCAGGTCCGTGAGGGCGTCGTGGTGGGCCAGGTGCGCGGTGCGCCCCTCGCGCTCGACGCGGTCGCTGACGTCGACCTGGTTGCCGATGAAGTGCGTCAGCCGGCCGGCCTCGTCGTGCACGGGGCTGATGGTGAGCTCGTTCCAGAAGGTGCTGCCGTCGCGGCGGTAGTTCAGCAGGGTGGCGTGCACGGTGCGGCCGGTGAGCAGGCGGCGGGCGATCACCCGGACCTGGGTGCGGTCCGTCGCCGGCCCCTGCAGGAAGCGGCAGTTGCGCCCCAGGACCTCCTCGGAGGTGTAGCCGGTCAGCTGCTCGAAGGCGGCGTTGACGTAGACCAGGGGCGCGTCCCCGGCGGTGGCGTCGGCGATGGCGATGCCGTTGCTGGCGGTGGCGATGGCCCGCGTCAGCAGCGCCGGCAACTGCTCGGGCGCCACGCCCGCGAGGGGTGGGCGGGCACCGCGCACCCGGGCGGGGGTGGGGGTGGGTGCGCCGGTGCTGTCGGCGGGGCTGCTGCGGTGGCCGGGGGCGGCCGGCGCCTGGACCCGCGACATCAGCAGGGACGCGGCGGCGATGACCTGGTCGCGGTCGTAGCTGAGCACGTACTGCATCCGGCGGGAGCTCCCCGCGGCCCCGTCCGCCCACGCGCCGGTCACGCCCTCCCCGACCGGTCCGTCCTGCGGGCCGCCGGCCGGGGGGCGGTCCACGTCGCGGGCGGCCAGGGCGGCGGCGAAGTGGGGCGAGACGACGGTGACCACCCACTCCCGGCTCAACGGGTCGTCCTCGTGCAGGGGCGTGCCGTGCGCCCCCGCCACGGGCTCGGGGCCCACGCCGGGGGCCAGGATCGCGGTCAGGGCGGTGACCGCGGCCAGCGCCTCGTAGCGGTGCCGGGTCGCGGTGGTCAGGTGGTCGACGTGCTGGAAGCACGACAGCACGACGGCCGTGTCGTCGAGCAGCATCGCCTGGCGCTCCACCTGCCGGGTCAGGGGTGCCAGCAGGGTGGGGGTCGTGGGCTGGGCCGCGACGGTGCGGTTGAGCACCTCGAAGGCCGTCGCCGCCGGGGAAGGGGGTGGTTCCGCGGGCGGCAGGCGCAGCGGCGCGCCCCACCGCTCCGGCGGGGGGCCGGGGTGGGCGAAGTACCAGCCCTGCCCGAGCCGGGCGCCCGTGCTCAGCGCCCGGGTCAGGTGCTCGCGCGTCTCGATCCCCTCGGCCAGCACGAGCGCGCCGCCGCGCTGCGCCTCGGCGTGCACGGCGTTGACGATGGCCGCCACGTCCAGGGTGGGCCGGGCCCGCACCAGGGCCAGGTCCAGCTTGATGACCTGCGGGCGCAGGAAGGGCATCAGCGCCAGCGCGGCCGGCTCGGCGCCCACGTCGTCCAGGGCCACGGACCAGCCCAGTTCGCGCACCCGGCGGACACCGGCCAGCAGCTGCGCCGGGTGCTGCAGCAGGTCGCGCTCGGTCACCTCCACGACCACCTGGACCCCGGCGGGCAGCAGCGCCGCCACCTCGGCCAGGTCCCGCGGTGACAACGACGCCAGCGTGGGGGGCTCGACGTTGACGAACAGCGTGGCGCCGGGTCGCAGGCCGCTCGCGGAGTCGACGACGCAGCGCAGGCACGCCTCGTCCAGACCCTGCACGGCCGCGGCCCCCCGCGCCGCGGCGTCGGCGAACAACTGCCCCGGCGAGAGGTCCGTCCCGTCCCGCGTGCCGCGCACCAGGCCCTCGGCGGCCACCACCTCACCGGTGCGCAGGTCCACGACGGGCTGGTACACCGCGCGCAGGCGGGTGCCCGCCCCGGGGCCGTCCACGAGGGCACCGGCACCTGCGCCCCGCACGGGCGGTCCGGCAGTCGACTGCGCCATCGTCTCGCTCCCTCCCACGCGCGCGGGTGGTGCCCCGTGGGAACGACCTTAGGGACACCGCGCCGCGACGGCGCGGTGGGAGGCCGGGGCGCGGCCGGCCCACCTGCGGCCCCCGGGGACCGTCTGCGAGGCTGCGCGGCGTGCAGCTGGAGCAGGTCTTCGAGTGGCGGGGGCGGCAGGTCCGCTGGACCCGCTGCGGCAACGGCCCCGCGGTGGTCTTCTGCCACGGGACGCCGTGGTCGTCGTGGTTGTGGGCCCCCTTCGCGGAAGCCCTCGCCGCCCGGTTCACCGTGCACCTGTGGGACATGCCCGGCTACGGCGCCTCGTCGAAGGAACCCGGGCACGCCGTCTCCCTCGACGTCCAGGGCGAACTGCTCGCCGACCTGCTGCGGCACTGGGACCTGGCACCGGCGGTCCCCGGGGCGGGCGGCGCTCCGCACGTCGTCGCCCACGACGTCGGGGGCGCCGTGGCCCTGCGGGCCCACCTGCTGCACGGCGCCCGCTACGCCTCCCTCGCCCTCGTCGACGCCGTGGCCCTGGCGCCGTGGGGCTCGCCGTTCTTCCGCCTCGTCCACGACCACGCCGACGTCTTCGCCGCCCTGCCCGCCGCCGTGCACGCCGGCGCGGTCCGCGCCTACGTCGCCGGGGCGAGCCACCGCGGGCTCAGCGGGACCCAGCTCGACGCCCTGCTCGAGCCGTGGACCACACCGCAGGGGCAGGCGGCGTTCTACCGCCAGATCGCCCAGGCCGACGAGGCCTTCACCGACGTCCTCGAACCGCTCTACGGATCGCTCGAACTGCCCGTGCACGTCGTCTGGGGGCAGGAGGACACCTGGATCCCCGTGGACCGTGCGCACCGGCTGGCCGGTGCGATCCCCGGCGCCGCACTGACCGTGGTCCCCGGGGCCGGGCACCTGGTCCAGCTCGACCAGCCCGTGCACCTGGCGACCACCCTGCACGGGTGGCTGAGCGCTCGAGGCTGAGCACCCGAGCGCGCCCGCCGGTCAGGTGCGCGGCAGGGTGAACCCGGCGACGAGCTGGTTGAGCTCGCTGGCGGCGCGGGAGACCTCGCCCGCGGTGGTGGCGGTCCGGCTCGCCCCGGCCGTGGTCTGGTCCGCCGCCTGCGCGATGCCGGAGATGTTCACCGCGATCTCCTTGCTGCCGGTGGAGACCTCACCGACGTTGCGCACCATCTCGCTGGTGGTGGCGGACTGCTCCTCCACCGCCGCGGCGATGGTGCCCTGCAACCCGTCGATGCGCGCGATGACCTCGCTGATGCCGCCGATCGCGCTGGCCGCGGCGGCCGCGTCGGTCTGCGTGGTGTTGATGCGGGTGACGATCTCCTCGGTGGCCCGGGCGGTCTGCTGCGCCAGCTCCTTGACCTCCCCGGCCACCACGGCGAAGCCCTTGCCCATCTCCCCGGCGCGGGCGGCCTCGATGGTGGCGTTCAGCGCCAGCAGGTTCGTCTGCTCGGCGATGGAGGTGATCAGCTTGACGACCTCGCCGATCTCGCGGGAGGAGG
>NZ_JBJLRI010000115.1:0-8216 GCF_050871405.1 Kineococcus esterisolvens | reverse complement strand
CGGTTCTTGTTTAGCTGACCCCCCCCGACCCCCCCCCGCGCCCGGGGCCCCCCCCCCCCCGGGGCCACCCCCCCGGCGCCGTCCTCGTCCGGCGTCAGTCCTCGTGGTAGCCCGGGGACTCGTAACCGATGCCCGGCTCACCGGCGGGCATCGGGACCGTGAACTCCTCGACGACCTCGACCTCGCTCCAGACGTCCAGCGGGTAGAAGGTCATCTCCCGGCCGCGGTCGTACTCCAGCGTCACCTGCACGTCGGTGACGGACAACCAGGGCGCCTCCTCCGGCGACCAGAGCATGTAGCCGTGGCGCTCCACACCGGCCAGCCGCATCCGCCGGAAGTCGAACTCCTCCGGCACCGGACCGTCCTCGTCGAACTCGTTGGGCATGAGGAACATCGCTTGGTAGTTCGAGCTGCCGCTCAGCCCGTCGATGAGCAGTCGTCGCGGTCCCGCCCAGGTCTGGACGATGTCGGCGTGGTTGCCCTCGCGGCTGCCTGCGACCTTCTCGACGACGACGTTCTGCAGCTGCAGCACGCCGTCCGGCATGGCGAGGTTGAAACCCTCCGAGAGGTTTCCGGTCAGCCGGACCCCCTCGATGTGGATGGTCCCCTTCTGCCCCTTCAGGTACACCCCGCGACGGTCCAGCTCGACGTCCGACTCGTCAGGTGCACGGATCTCACCGCCGATGAGGACGACGTTGCGCCCGCCGGTGACGTCGAGCCCGCCCAGGACCTGCAGCGGTTCGTCGGGCAGCCGCAGGACGTAGTCCGTGTCGTCGTCGAGCACCAGCACGTGCTCGTCCTGCGTGACGTCGATCTCGACCGGGGAGTCGAGCTGCGGCGGCGCCCAGCTCAGGCGGCCCTCGGTCCGGTCGCGCAGGAGCGCCACGGTGACCGCACCACCGGCCAGGGCGACGGCCCCGCCGATCCCGGCCAGCAGGAGCGCTCGGCGCCGGGGACGCGACGGGCCGGCGTCCGGGGTCGCCCCGGCACCACCCGCTCCGTGCAGCTCCTCCCCCGGCGGAACGCTCACGGGCTGGTGCCCGGCACCGGCACCGGAGGCCGGGCCGGTGCCCCGACGGGCCGCAGACCCAGTGCGTCCACGAGCCGCGACCGCTGCTCGTCCCACCGGGCGGTCTGCTCCCGGCGCGCGCGCTCCTCGCGATCGCCGTCACCGGCGTCGCGCAGGGCGGTCTCCAGCGCACGGGCGATCGAGGCCGGCTCGTGGTCGGTGTGCCACGCGTGCGGGAAGACCTCGCGCAGGACGGGCCAGTCGGAGACGACGAGCCGGCGGCCGACGTAGGCCGCCTCGTACCCGGCCCGCATGACGGAGGTCCGTTCCGTGGTGAGCGTGAGGAGCACGTCGGCCCCCTCCACGGCTCCGCGGTACTCGCGCGGACCGAGGAAGCCCGTGAACTCGACGTTGGCGGGCGCGGAGCGGCGCAGGTCGTCGGGGCAGCGCTCCAGGTCACCGGTGATGCGCACGCGGACCTCGGGCAGCAACCGTGCGGCCTCGACGACCTCCCGCACCGGCTCGTCGTCGGCGAACACGCCGACGAACAGCACGGTGGGCCGCTCGGTGCGCGGCGGACCGGCCGTCCATCCGGGAGGGGCCTCGTGCACGACCAGGCCGCGACCGCCCCAGCCGTCCACGACGTCCGCCCACTGCGAGGAGGCGACCATGACCGTGTCGGCGCGGCGGGCGAGCCAGCGGTGCACGCCGAGCATCCGGCGCGCCACGCCGTTGCCCTTCACCCCGAAGGAGGAGGTGTGGCTGTCCAGGGCGAACGGGACGCGTGCGCAGGCGGCGTACCCCGCCACGACCAGGGCGGGGAAGACCGGCGGGTTCGTCACGATCACCGAACGCGGCCGGTGCCGCACCAGCCCCGCGGCCGTGAGGGCGACGCTGAGGCCGTACCGCCCGGCGACGCGCCACTTGCTGCGCCCGCTCAGGGGGTGGACGTGCAGCGCGCGGCCCCCGAGGGAGCCGGCGATCTCGGCGGCACGACCGGCGTGCCGCTGCCACGTCACGTGCACCACCGGGGGTCGGGGTGCTGGTCTCACGGGACACCTCTCATCGCAGTCGTTCCATCTCGGTCGGTCGTCACGGCGTCCGGCGACGCCGGGAGCCGCGCTCAGCGCCCGGTCGGCACGGTGGGCGGCGCGACCCGCGGCACGGTGGCCAGCGCCCGGGGTCGGTGGTCCGAGGACTCCGCCAGGAGGGCGCCGGCGAAGCCGAACAGGGCGAGCGGCAGTCCCGCGTTCGTCATGTACGGCCACACCATGAGCGCAGCGGGCAGGAAGCACAGCACACCGACCAGCGCCATCGCGGCCGTGGCCGTCGGGCGGTCCGCCGCACGGGTCTGCCGGTAGGAGCGGACGAGCAGCGCCCCCATCGCCAGGCACGCCGCGGCCACGAGGACGAGACCCCCCCGCAGCGCCCAGGTGATGAACTGGTTCTCGGTGGAGGTGAAGAACACCGTGGACGGCAGTTCGTTGCCCACGCCGAACGCGGCCCCCTGCTCCAGCAGGGGGAAGTAGTCGCGCTGCCACACGAGGAACCGGTAGGCGACGGTCTGCGGGACGAGACCACCACCGGCACCGGAGGCCGCGGACGCCTGCGCCTCGAACCGGTCCAGCAGGATGGACGGGAACAGCAGCAGCGCACCGGCCGCGATGCAGGCGAGGACGGCCAGCGCCCGCCGGGTGCGGCGGGCGAGGAACGCCGCCACGACGATGGCGACCGGGGTCCAGAGCAGCAGGGTGACGGTCACCGACGCCACGAGGGCCGCGGCGTTGAGGGCCAGGACGGTGATGAGCGCGGGACGCCGCAGCACCACCCGGTCGTCGCGCAGCAGCAGCAGGACCGCCACGACGGTGGGGATGACCAGGTACCCGCCCAGCGAGTGCCAGATCGGGAAGGGGCCGGTCACCCGGTTGAAGGTCTCGCCGCTCGCGCTGAGGAGGTCGCCGCCGGTCAGGGCGATGAGCAGGGCCCGCGCGCCGGGGACGTCCAGGAACTGCAGCACCGCCATCGCCGCCGGCACGGCGCTGACCAGGAGCGCCCAGCGCACGACGGTCACGACGTCGCCCGGGCCGGCCACGGAGCGCGAGGCCGTCCACCAGGCGAGGAAGAGGAAGGTGGGTTGCAGGCCGACCCGCAGCAGGGTGTCGAACGTCGAGGACCCGTCGGCCGCGTGGCGCACCGCGAGGGCCGCCGCGGCCAGCGCGAAGGCCAGCAGGGCGAGGTCCGCGCCGTTGAAGCGGCGCCAGCGGGCGGGCACCCGCAGCAGGACCGTCACGGTGCACAGGGCCAGCAGCAGCTCCGACAGCTTCAGGCCCGGGACCCCGGTGCCGCGCCCCAGGCCGGCGAGCGCCGGCACGACGGCGGCGACGATCACGGCCGCGACCACGGGACGCAGCCACACGGCCACCACGAGGGCGGACACCACGAGGACGCCGATCGGCGCGAGCGGGTGAGCACCGGCCGAGGCGCCGGCCACCAGCGCGAGCAGGAGCACGGCGGACGTCGCGGCGACGAGCCGGGGGTCCCTGCGCTCGCGGGTGGGGGCGGCGCGCCGGTGGGTGCTGCTGCGGGCGCCCGGCAGCGAGCTCACCGGCGGTCGGGCACCGCGTGGACGGCGTCGTCGCCGGCGGTCTCCAGCTCCGGCTGCTCGGCGGCGCGCGGCGCGCCCTGGTGCTCGCGGGGGCGGCGGGCGGCCGCGTCGAGCACCACGACGACGGACTCGACGCCCACGTCGTGCAGGCTGCTGACCGCGGTCTCGACGTCGCGCGCGCGGGCGCCGCTGCCGACGACCAGCAGGACGGCGTCGCCCTCCAGCGCACGGCGCTCCGCGGCGCCGTCCGTGCCGAGCTCGCCGACGGGGTGCCAGTTCGGGTACGGCGACGAACCCCGGCGCTCGGCGGAGAACACCGCCAGCGACGCGGAGCGCACCTCGTGCACGAGCGCGTCGACCGCTCCGGCGCTGCCACCGGGCACGGTCGCCACGGCGACGTGCCGGGTGGGCGACTCGCTGAGGATCCGCAGGACGACCGTCTGGACCCTGGCCGAGCGCTGCCCCCGGGTGAGGTCGAACACCGGCCACGGGACGACGCGGCGCAGGTCCGAGGCGGTCCGCAAGCGGCTGTCCATGCGCTCCAGCAGGAGCGCACCACCGACGCCGACGAGCAGGCCGACGACCACGGCGATCACCGGGGCGAGGGGCGCGAGGCCGGCCTGCTCGGTGGTGTCGTTCGGCAGGCTCAGCGCCCGGAGGTTCCCCTGCGGGATGTTGGGCTGCGGTGCGTTCAGCAGGTCGGTCAGCGCGGTGAAGTAGTTCTCCACCTCGGCCGCGGAGTCGCCGGTGTAGGTCACGCGGATGGCCGCGCTGCTGGGGACGTTCTCGACCACGACGCGGGCGAGCAGGTGCGACCGGGTCACGCCGAGCGTCGCCGCCAGACCGTCCAGCAACTGAGCGTCCTCACCCAGCACCAGGGCGTAGTTCTGAGCCAGTCGCTCGGCGTCGTAGGGCGACGTCGGCAACGTGGTCGGAGCCGAGGTCTCCCCGTCGGCGGTCGCCGGCGCCGTGGGGACGATGTACAAGGCGTTGGCCACGTAGGTCGTCCGCGAGACGCTGCCGACCGCCGCGTACGCCGCCAGGCCGCTGACCACCGCGGCCAGCACTGCGACGAGCCAGAAACGCCGCAGCGCCTTCCCCAGGGGCTGGCGCACTCCTGCTGTCTGCATCACTGGTTGCCCTCCCGAGCGTGAGAGCCTTCATCATGACAGAGGCCACCTGTCCCCGAGTCGCGTCCGACCGAAGCGCAGAGGGGTCTCCGTCGCACCTTCACACGGACGGGTCAACCGTCGACGCCTGCCGAGGACGAGGTACATGCACGCCGCTTACTACAGCTGGTTCGACCCCGACCGGACCCCCGAACCGGTTCCCTGGGACCTGGGTGACGCGGCTGCCGCCCCCGTCGCGAACGGCCGGTTCTTCGCCGAGGTGCTGCGCGGCGTGGAGGAGCGCCTGGTGGCCGCCGACCCCGCCGCCGCGGAGGGTTTGCGCGGCGTCCGCGTCGTCATCACCCCCAACCACTGGCAGCTGCCGTGGACCGGACCGGGCGTCGTGGCGCTGCTCGTGCTCGACAACTGGTCGCGCGTGCCCCGCTGGGCGGACGAGGTGGGCCTGGTCCTCGCGACGAACCGGGACCGCGCCTGGCGCGACGCCGTGGGGATGCTGCCGCGCCCGCTGGGTGCGCTGGAACTGCTCGACGAGGCGCGCGTGCGCGCCGAGCGCCGGCTGTGGAGGCGCCGGGCGGGCACCCGCCCCTCGGGGCGCAACGTGGTCGCCCTGCCGCTGGGCTACGCGCACCAGCGCGAGGTCCCGCTCGTCCCCTGGGAGGAGCGCGACGTCGACGTCTACTTCGCGGGGAGCGCCTCCCACGGCCTCGACAAGGGCGGCGCGCTGCGCCGCGCGGTCCGTCGGCACGTCGGGAACATCAAGACGATCCACCGCACGCGGATGAGCGAGTCCGTCGAGCACCTGCGTGCGGCTCTGCCGGAGCTGCGCGTGCGGATCGACCTGGTCGACGGCGACCGAGCCGCCGACCACGCCGACACCTACAGCCGGGACATGGCGCGGGCCCGCTTCTGCCTCGACCCGCGCGGCACCAGCAGGGAGACCTGGCGCTACTACGAGGCCGTGCGCAGCGGCACCGTGCCGGTGGTGACGTCCCTGCCGAACGGGGGTCTGTACGCCGGGGCGCCCGCCGTGCGGCTGCGGCACTGGTCGCAGCTGACCTCGGCGATGCGCCACTACGCGGCCCACCCCGAGGAGGCGCGGGCGCTGCACGAGGAGTGCCTGCGCTGGTACGCGACCGTCGGCGGGCCGGAGGCGACGGCCCAGCGGCTCGTGCCGCACTTCCAGCGGGTGCTGGCGGGCCTGCCCGGCGGGCGCTGAACCGCGGCGGTCCCGGTCCCTCAGGGGGCCGGGGCCGCCGCCGGCGGGCGCCGCCTCCGCAGGGACTTCAACGAGGTGACCACGTCCGCGACCGACCGCCGGCACAGCAGCAGGACGAGGAGCGCGTAGACGAGGGCGCCGAGCGCGCCGATCCCGACCGTGCCCCAGGTCCCCGGGTCCCACCACCGGGCGAGCGCCAGGACGAGCCCGCCCGCCACCGCGGTGGCCACCAGCACCCGGCCCGTCTCGGCGTAGGCGCCCCAGCCGACGCCCAGCAGCTTGCGGACCACGGCGGCCCGCAGCGGCCAGGACAGGGCCATCCAGCCGGTCAGCCACCAGGCGAGCGCCACGAGGTCGCCGCCGCCGACCAGCAGGATGATCGTCACCTGACCGGCGAGCTGGACGACGGTGACGGCGAGCTCCGCACCCGGCCGGCCGGCCGCGAGCAGCGCGGAGCGGTGGAACTCGCTCAGCGACAGCACGAGGCTGCGCAGGGCGAGCACCGCGGCGATGGACGCCGCCAGGCGCCACTGGGACCCGAAGACGGCCGGCACGACGACGTCGCTGAGCAGCGCCAGCGCCACGAGCACCGGGGCCAGCAGCAGCGCCCCCAGGGCCGAGGTGCTGCCCAGCGCCCGGGCCAGCTGACGGCGGTCGTCACGCACCTTGGCGAACACCGGTTGCGCCACCACGTTGACCACCGAGGAGAAGAGGTCGACGACCACGCCCACGAAGCGGCGGGCGACCGTCCAGTGCCCCAGCGACGTGGTGCCGGTGACCGCGCCGACGAGCAGCGACTCGCCCTGGTCGCGGGTCTGCTGACCCAGCTGCACGAGCAGGGCGCTGACGCCGAACCTCGTCATCGTGCGGGCCTCGACGCGGTCGAAGGCCCACGCCGGGCGGAAGTCGGTGCGCGCCCACAGCACCGCGCACGCCACCACGCTGCGCACGACGTGCTGGGCGACCAGTGCCCACACGCCGGCGCCCGCGAACGCCAGCACGACCGCCACCACGACCGACGTCACGGTGGCGGCGACCTGCCGCAGCGCGAGGTCGCGGAACCGCAGCTCGCGCGACAGGAGCGCGACGGGAACGCTGGAGGCGCCGGCCACGAGGACGGCCACGGAGACGGCCGGCAGGACCTGCGCCAGCGCCGGGGCGTCGAACGCGGCCGCCAGCGGCCGGGAGACCGCCACCAGCGCGCCGGCGAGCAGCGCGCCCAGTCCCAGGGAGATGTAGAACGCCGTGCTGGTCGTGCGGCGGTCCACGCTGCGGGCCTGGATGAGGTACGTGCTGAAACCGGCGTCGGCCACCACGGTGAGCAGCGTGATGAACACCATCGCCAGGGCGACGACGCCGAACTCCTCCGGCTGCAGCAGCCGGCCCAGCAGCACGAACCCGACCAGGGTGCTCAGCCGGACGGACCACTTCTCCAGGGAGGCCCACAGCACCCCGATGAAAGCCTTGCGCCGCAACGTCCCGCCCCGCCCTCCACCCTCCGGACGAGGAGCTCCGGGCGCGCCGGGACCGGAGGGCTGCGGGGGGGCGTCCATGCGGTCAATGTAAGGCGCGCCCACCGCCCGCCGTGCCGGGACGGTGACGGCGCCCCCCCGCTCGGGCTACCCGAACCGCGTGCGGCGCACGGGCCGCACGGCATAATGCGGCTGCGTACGTGCGTGAACGCCGGGGGGCGCCGTCACCGGTCCGTGAACGAGCCATGATGAACGCCGAGGGGGGACCCTGTGAAGGTATTGCACATCGTCGAGGCTCTCGGGGGTGGTGTGACGAGCGCGCTGCGCGAGTACATCTCCGCCACGAGCCGCGACGTGGAGCACCTGGTGGCCGGGCGCCCCCGCCCCACGCACGGCACGGGCGACGACCTCGGCGCCCCCTCGGTGGGGAGCCTGCCCTCGAAGCGGTCACCGCTGCGGATGGTCGCCGCCGTGGAGGACGTGGTGCGCCGGACCCGCCCGGACGTCGTGCACGCGCACTCCTCGTGGGCCGGCGCCTACGCGCGGGCGAGCCTGCGGGTACCCGCCGAACGGGTGGTCTACACGCCGCACTGCTTCGGCTTCGAGCGCACCGACCTCCCCCGCGCGCACCGCATCGCGCTGTACCAGGCGGAGCACCTGCTGGTGCGCCGCACCGCCGGGGTGGGGGGCCGCACCCCCCCCGCGGGCCCCCGGGCCGGCCCCCCCGGGGGGCGGGGCGGGAACAAACTCCCCCACCTTGTCTGGGTTCCCCCCCGGGTCCTTG
>NZ_JBJLRI010000114.1:0-8256 GCF_050871405.1 Kineococcus esterisolvens | reverse complement strand
GGTGCAGCGCTTGGCGCGCTGCACCGCGCACCACCGGCAGGAAGAAGGAGGCCTCGATGGCAGTGGAGCGCACGCGCACGGTGGCGGTGCGGCTGACGCCTGAGGAGCACGCGGCGTGGGAGGCGGCGGCGGCTTCGGCGGGGCGGGGGCGGTTGGGTGCGTGGGTGCGCGATGAGGTGAACGCGCGGCTGGAGCAGGGTGTGGATGCGGGTGCCGTGCGGGCCCGGGGTGGGCGTGCAGTGCGGACGTCGAAGGAGACGTCTGCGGGTGCGCCGGGTGGTGCACCGGGTGGGGTGGGTCTGGGCGTGGACATGGAGCTGGCGGAGGTGCTGGCGCGCTCGTCGGTGCTGCGCGGTGAGCTCTCGCGGGTGGCGAACAACTTGAACCAGGCGGTGCACGCGGTGCACGTGCACGGGGTGCAGTCGGGGGTGCTGGCGCAGCTGCGGGCGGCGGTGGTGGAGGTGCGTGCGGTGATGACGCTGGTGCAGCAGCGGGTGGCGGCAGCGGGTGCCTCAGCTAGTGCCGCAAGGGGTGGTGCCGGCACGTCGAGGGGGGCTGCGGTGGCCGCGGCGGCGAAGGCGAAACGGGCGCCGCGGCGGGTGGCACCGGCGACGCCGAGCGCGCCGTTCGGCACACCGCTGAGTGCACCGTCGAGCGCTCCCTCACATGCGCCGTCGGGCACGCCGGGGCCGGGGGATCGCCCCGTGCAGCGGCCGGGGCAGCAGCCGGTGAACCCGTGGCTGCGCGAGGGCGAGCGCGATGCTGGGCGCAGCGGTGGACGCGATGCCGGGCGCGGTGGTGCGGGTGGTGGTGCGCGGTGATCGCGAAGATCACCCGGGGGGAGCGGGCCGGGGATCTGGCCGCGTACCTGCACGGGCCGGGCACCAAGGAGGAGCACGTGTACGCCGGCCGGTCAGGTGGTGCGGTCATCGGCGGCAACGTGTGCCTGGACGGCAGCCGCGACGGCACCACGTGGGCGTGGATCCTGAGCGACGCAGCGCGCACCCGCCCGGACATCACCCGCCCGATCTGGCACGCCTCGCTGCGCTGCGCACCGGGCGACCGCACGCTCAGCGATGAGGAGTGGGCGGAAGCGGCGGCGGTGTTCGCCGAGGCGATGGGCTTCGTGGACGCCATCGGCTCGGACGTGCCGTGGGAGCAGCGCGCCACGCAGCCGTGGGTGGTGGTGCGCCACGGCGCCGACCATGTGCACCTGGCCGTGTCCCGGGTGGGCTTCGACGGGCGCGTCTGGCACGCCCGCAACGACTACCGGGCGGCGCAGGCGGCGTGCGTGCAGCTGGAGCAGCTGTACGGGCTCACCGTCGCGCCGAGGGTGTCGAGCAAGGACACGCAGCGCACCGCTGATCACCAGCTCAGCGCGGGGGAGTGGCGGCGCGGGCAGCGCACCGGGGCGGCCCCGGAGCGGGTGCAGCTGGCCGAGCGGGTGCGCGCCGCGGTCGACGCCGCAGCGGGTGCGGGACGCGAGGGTTTCGAGGCCGCGCTGGAGCGCGCGGGCGTGGGCTACCGCGCCAACCAGGCCGCGAACGGGCGGGTCAGCGGGTACTCCTTCACCCTGCCCGGACACATCGATCAGGCGGGGGAGGCGGTGTGGTTCCGTGCCTCGCAGCTGGACCGTGCGCTGTCGTGGTCGAAGGTCGCCCCCGTGCTTCAGACGCCCGTGGCGGCGCCGGCGGTGGTGGTGCCGAAGAAGGCGCTGGAGTCCAAGGCGCGGCACGAGCGGCGCACCGAGCAGGCGCAGGCCGAAGCGGTCGCGCAGCAGCAGACGCAGCGCCTGGACGCGCTGCCGACGGTGGTCGCCGCCCGCGTGCAGGGCGACGACGCGTGGTGGCGGGCGCGCCGGCGTGGTGGTGAGGAAGCGGGCGCGGCCATCGCCCAGCGTGGGCGACTGGAGAAGCAGGTGGACTTCATGCACCGGCTGCACCAGGACGCCTTGGAGCACCAGCGCCGCCAGGGCCTCACCCCGGGCCGGGGGCAGGCGCAGGACGCGACCAAGGCAGCCGCCCAGACTGCGCAGGCAAGCTCGAATCGCACGGTCAACGACCGCTCACGCGGTGCTGGGCGCGATGCCGGACTCGGCCGCTGAGCAGGTGATGCAGCGGACTGCTCGCAGATCACGCGGTGCCGAGAGCCGGGCTCACTGGTCACTCTGTTCTCTACCGTCGCGCCCGGTCCTGGCGGTGCAGGTCAGGTCCTGGCCAGGGGCGTTTGGGCTGCGCCCGTGCGACATCCGCTGGGCAATCACCCGTGCTGCGAGGAATTCGTGCGGTGGTGAGCAGGCGCATGCGGCGTTGCCCGCCCCGCGTTGACCTTGTGGTGCTGCGCGCTCAGCACCTGGCGCAGATTGGCCGCGACTGGGTCGCAGACCAGCAGCTGAGCCAGGTCGCGGACCTTCACGTTGCGGTCCTGGCTCAGGGTGGCCATGACGGCGAAGGCCTCCTCGATCCCGCAACTTAGCCAGCCGGCGACCAGCCCCTTGGCCTGCTCGATCGGGGCGCGGCTGCTCATCGCGATGCGCAGGTTCTCCGCGATCAAGCGTTCCTGCTCCACGCGCTGCTGAGTGGCCACGACCGCGGCGGCGATCGTGGCCACGTTCAATGCGAAATCGAGCTCGTCGGCGCTGCCGAAGGCATCGCGGTGCGGGCTGTAGAGGCTCAGCACCCCGGCGACCTGGCCGTTCAGCGTGCCGTTGGCGGTGGCGTCCACCATCACGGGTACCGCCAGCATGCTGCGGGCCGGGGCCGCGTGGGCCGCTAGTTGTGCGGCCAGGGCTGGCCAACGCGGATCGTCGCTGAGGTCCTCGGTGAGCACGGGCACGCGGTGGTGGTAAGCGTCGATGCTGGGACCCTGACCGCTGGCGTGCTGCGCACCGTCCATCTGTTGGGCGCTGCACGAATCGGCCGCGACGTGATCCGGATGCAGTGGATCGCCCAGCAGCATGCTGCACCAGTGCGCTGCGCCGATCGCGTGCTGCACCACGCGGACCAGACGGGCTAGCACCTGGTGCGTGCTGATCTCCTGACCGGGCAGCTGTGCCAGCTGTACCAGTGCCTGCAGCACATCAGCATCAGCATCGGCTTTAGCGGCGCGGTGCACCTGTCCGCTGGGCATGGCAGATCCCGACGCTGGAATCCCCGACGCTGGCCGACGGCTTGCCGGCTGACTCACAACGGCTCCTTGATCGTCGCGGCCCGCTGTTGGATGCCGCGTGAGGATGCTATGAGACTTCTCAAGGAGTGCTGCACCGCCGTGGTGAGCTCTACGCCGGCCTAAGCGAGCACCTGAGCTGCCCTAAGACCCATAGAGAAAGCTCTTCCCTAGATCGAGCGGGTCTCCCCGGCGCGGTCGTGGTAGGCGGCGCGCACGTCCCCGGCCGAGGCGGTGCGCACGCGCTCGGCGAGGTCGTGCACCTGCTCGACGTCCGCGTCCACCATCGACTCCGGGACCTCCGCGAGGATCAGGCGGACCTGCCGCTCGACCTCGGCGCGGTGCTCGTCGGTGCGGGCGGCGGTGGCCACGTCGCGCAGCATGCGCAGCAGCGCGGCGAGCACGGTGGGTTCGTGCTCGCCGTAGCGGCGCACCTGCCCGCACACCAGGTCCAGGTAGTAGCGCAGGTCCCGGTCGGGCACGACGGCCCGCGCGGCGCCGTCGTCGTCCTCGTGGACGGTGGGGCCCAGCTGCTTGCCGGTCAGGCGCACCAGCAGGTCGGCGGTGTGCCCGATGCAGTGCGCGGCCGTGACCGGGTCGTTGATGCCGGGGGAGAGGGCCTTGACGGCGATGTCGGTGAGCTGGCGGAACCCGAAGGCGGAGTCCTGCTCGATGGTGCGCTCGTAGCCGAGGGCCACCGCGCCGCGCACCCGCTCGGCCAGCGCGTCCCGTCCCCGCTTGTCCAGCCCGGGCGCCCACGCGGTGGCCAGGGGGGAACCGGTGACGACGTGGTCGCCCGGGCGCGCCTCGATCCACACGAGCGCGTCGTGCTCGCGCGCGGCGTCCACGAGGGCCTCGACGTCCACGACGCGCACGAACCCGCTGCGGGTGGCGGGGATGCCGGTGCCCGCGGTCCAGTCCGCGTCCAGGTCGTCCGGGGTGCGGCGCTGGGGGTCGTCCAGGGAGGGGTAGAACGCGTCGATCGCCGTCAGGGCCTCGTCGTGGACGGTGAGCATCATCGTGTCCACCCGCAGCAGGCGCGTGAGGTGGTTGATGAAGCCCAGCACCGCCGCCATCGAGGCGATGCCCAGGACGAACGCGACGAACATCGCCGCCGCCGGCGGGGGCTGGTCCGGGTGCATCCCGCGCAGCACCGTCAGGGAGAACACGAACGTGGCGACCAGCACCGCCAGGACGGCCTTCGTCCACGGGTCGCGCATGAAGTCGCGCAGCAGGCGCGGGGAGAACTGCTGCGAGGCCAGCTGCAGGGCCACGACGGTGAGGGAGAACGTCATCGAGATGACGCTGATGGAGGCGCCCGCGATGGCCTGCAGCATCGTGGTGGCACCGTCCGTGCCGCCCGGCCAGGCCAGGCGCGAGAGCAGCGAGGACTCTCGCGGGCGCAGCTGCGCCAGGACCAGCGCCGCGGTCAGCGCCACCGCGCCGGCCGCCCCCGGCCACAACCACACCTTCGCCCCGGACCGCTCGACGTGCTTGGTGCTGCTCCTGCTGCTGGTGCCCACGTCCGTCACCTACCCCGATCGGGCGCGGAGATCACCGCAGCTGTGGGGCCAGTGGCGGACGTCGGTGACGCGCGAGGTGCAGTGTGCGGCGTGCGCTCAAGTCGTCGATCCGTGCTTCGGCACCTCGCACCACACCTGCGTGCACCCCGGCAGCTGGTGCCAGCCCCACTGCCGGCTCAACTCGTTCAGCAGCACGACTGCCTCGTCGGCCACGTCGACGCTCACCGGCCCGGCCAGGTCGACCAGGACGGTGAGGCGGTCGGGGTGCTCGTGCACTGTCAGGGCCAAGACCTGGTGCACGCGCCCGCCGACGGCCATCAGCTCCGCTGCTGCCTGCACCAGGTCGTCAGCGCGCTCCTCGTCCAAGCCGCTCTGCTGGGCGTACAGGCTCAGGAAGCGCCGCGCCTGTGCGAACGCGTCAGCGTCCGGCGCCAACCTGAGGTGAACCTCGTCTGCGGCATCTGGGTCAGGACTCACAGTGGATCTCTTCCTGAGTGCGGGGTGGGTGTACTTCGGTATCCGACACCTTCCGGGTGCCACCCGGCGCGGCGCGCTCTGATCACGCCGATGCAGGCACCCCGCCCCGTGCCGATCCTCATCGCTGATCAGCCAGTTCATTGGCGCTCAGCGCCCGGTAGAGCGTGGC
The DNA here is from genome assembly GCF_050871405.1 of Kineococcus esterisolvens. Classification (NCBI taxonomy): domain Bacteria; kingdom Bacillati; phylum Actinomycetota; class Actinomycetes; order Kineosporiales; family Kineosporiaceae; genus Kineococcus; species Kineococcus esterisolvens. Next base: position 2,922 of record NZ_JBJLRI010000114.1, on the reverse strand, counting down.
ACGCGAGACGCCGACCGCGGCTGCGGCCCTACCCACCGAGTGCTGCCCGTCGGCCAGCAGCGCCCTCGCCGCGGCCAGCTTGGCCGGGGTCATCAGCGCCGGCCTGCCTCCACGTCGGCCGCGGGCGGCGGCGGCCTGCAGCCCGGCGGCGGTGCGCTCACGCAGCAGGTCGCGCTCGAACTCCCCCAGCGCCCCGAAGAGGTGCAGCACCAGGCGGCCGGTGGCGGTGGTGGTGTCGATGGACTCTGTCAGGGACTTAAAGCCCACTCCCCTGCTGTCCAGGTCGTCGATGAGCTGCAGGAGGTGGCGAAGGGAGCGGGCCAGGCGGTCCAGGCGCCAGACGACGAGGACGTCGCCGGGTCCGAGGCGGGCCAAGACGTCGTCCAGGGCGGGGCGGGCCGCGAGGGCGCCGGAGGCGGTGTCGGTCCAGACCCGGTAGCAGCCGGCCGCGGTCAGGGCGTCGTGCTGCAGGGCGGGGTCCTGCGCGGTGGTGGACACGCGGGCGTAGCCGAGCAGGTGGCCGGGGCGCTGAACGGTCTGTGAGTCGGTCGAGCGGGTGGGTGAGGTGGCGGGCACAGCCGGGACCGTCTCAGAAAGCACCGACCGGCCGCTGGTGAGACGCCAGTTGTGGACACGGGTTTTGAGACGGCGTGTCGCGGCCCGGCAGCTCCTTCCCCGCGGTGTCTCAGAAACGGTCGTTAGGAAGACGGTGGGCATGTGGGAGAGGCGGGAGGCTGGAAGTCAATGGGCCACCTCGTCTTGTAGGTGAAGCAAACGCCAGCCAGGTCCGCGCCCGTCAAATCTGCACTGGTCAAATCTGTGCCATGCAGGTTGGTGCCATTCAGGTATGCGCCTCGCAGATTCGCGCTAGCCAGGTCTGCGTCGATCAAGGACGCGCCACCTAGGTTTGCCAGCCTCAAGTCCGCGCCGGTCAAGTCTACGTCGGTCAGTGTCGCCCTACCCAGGTCCGCAGCGACTAGGTCCGTACAGGGCTCCCCTGACTGTGGCGCGCACCCAAGATCGAGCCCAGCCAGGTTCGCATCCTCCAGGTTCAGTTCCTGGAAAGGCTTGGGGCTCTGGCGCTGCCCTGACCGTTCACGCACGAAGCGCAAGTTCTCCAAGACCTCCTGCCGTTCCGCCTGCCGGGCTTCTACCCGCTCCTGCCGTGCGGCGCTGCGGGCATCGATGCCCACGGCGAGGAGGGTGAGAAGCGCCCCTATCCCTAAGTCGCGGATGATCTCTGTCCGGTTGGTACGCCATACCGCCCCTAGGCGCCTTCGCAGGCTCGGCGGGTCAGGCGTCGGCGGGTCAGGCGTCGGCGGGTCAGGCGTCGGCGGGTCAGGCGTCGGCGGGTCAGGCGTCGGCGGGTCAGGCGTCGGCGGGTCAGGCGTCGGCGTAGACACCGGCAAAGCTTGTCGCGCGTGCCGGTGTCCGTCAGCAAGTTGGCTCAACACGGCGTGGCGACTACTCGACTGGTCGACTACTCGACAAGGTGACCGGTGTGCACACCATCGCCATCGCAAACCACAAGGGCGGGGTCGGCAAGACGACCACGGCCGTCAACCTGGCCGCCGGCCTCGCGCGCCGGGGTCACCGCACCCTGCTGGTGGACGTGGACGCCCAGGCCCACGCCACATTCTGGTTCGTGGACGACCCTGAGGACGTGGAAGCGGACCTCCAGGACGTGGTGACCGGGCGGGTGGACTTCGCCAAGGCCGTCCGGCCCACCCGCATCGACGGCCTGGACCTGCTGCCCGCCACCCTGGCGTTGGCCCAGCTGGAGGTGCAGCTGGTCTCCATGACCCGCCGTGAGGACCGCGTGGCCCGCGCCCTGGCCCCGGCCCGAGAGGGCTACGAGTACGTGGTGCTGGACCTGGCGCCGAGCCTGTCGCTGGTGAGCCTGGCCGCCCTGGTGGCCGCGGACTCGATCATCGCCCCTGTCAGCGCCACCAAGCTGGCCGTCTCCGGCCTGGGCGCCTTCCTGGGGTGGACGGAGGACTTCCGAGCGGAGGGGGTCATCACCGCCCCCCTGCTGGGGGTGCTGGTGACGATGACGGACACCCGCACGCGGGTGACGCGGGAGGTCCAGGACGCCCTGGCAGGCAGCGGGCTGCCCATCTACGCCGCGACCATCCCCCGGCGGGTGGCCGCCGAGGACCAGGTGGGCGAGCGGCTGGTGGCAGGCGACGCGGGCACCAGTGGTGACCTGTCCAGCGCCTACGACGCCTTCACGGCCGAGGTCATCGCGCAGACCAGCGGGGCGCAGGGCGCTGAGGCGCAAGCATGAGTCCACGTAAGGCCGTCAGCGCCACCGACATGCTGAGCACCGCCCGCCGTGGCGCCTCCCGTTCCTCGGCGCCGTCGGCGCCGTCGGCGGCACCCCTGGGGACAGTCGAGCCCAGCAGCATCGACACGGCCCCCCTGTGGGACGACGGCGAGCAAGCACCCCAGCACGAAGGAACTCAGCGGGCAACTGGTGAACTAGTCGACAAGTCCGCTAGTTCACCAGTCAACATGTCGGCTAGTGGAGTACTCTCCCCGCCGCGCGCCACCTACGCCAAGGTGGCCGTGTCGCTGACCCCTGAGCTGCGGCGATGGGTCAAGACGACGCCCGCCAGCCTCGGCCTGGAAGGGGTGTCCTCCTCAGACCTGGTGCGCCTGGCGCTGACGCGGCTACGCCAGGACGTGGACGGGGGACTGCCGCTGGCAGACCTGCTGATCGCCCAGGCGCACGAGGAGGCCCGGCAGTTGACCGGGCGTCGCAACCGGGGGATGCCCACGCGCGAGCAGTGAGTCCACGACGACCTGACGTGGACACCGAGCCGGGGGGGGGGGGGGGGGGGCCCCGCCGGCCCCCCCCCGCCCCGGCCGGGGCGCGCGCGCGCCGCCCCCCCCCCCCCGCCCCCGCCCCCCCCCCCCTCA
>NZ_JBJLRI010000113.1:0-8346 GCF_050871405.1 Kineococcus esterisolvens | reverse complement strand
CGGTGATCGGGGGAGTCGCGACCTCCCCGATCACCGCGGGGTGGAGGGGGCACGGGGTGCGACGGAGGTCGGGTGCCGGGCGCAACGATCGGACGACGGCCCCTCGTCAGGGGGTACCTACGCTGTGGGAGTGAGCGCCGCCCCGCCGCCGGCTCCGCCGGCCCTCCCGCCGGTGCGCGACCCCCGCGTCGCCCGCTGGCCCTTCGCACCGCGCCTGCGCGACGTGCTGACGATCGTCCTGTCCCTGCTGGTGGCGGTCGTGTGGTTCTCCGCGCAGGTCGAGGGGCCCACCTCCTCGGCCCGCGACGGCCTGATCGCCAGCCCGCTGGACCTGTCCCACGTCGGCGTGGGGGACGCCGCGCTCCTGCTCGTCGTGCTGGGCACCTGCGTCTCGCTGTGGTGGCGGCGGCAGCACCCGGTCGCCGTCACCGTCTGGTCGGTCCTCGTGGCGCTGGTCGTCGCCTTCGACGGGGCGATGTTCTTCGCGCTGCTCACCCTGGCGGCGCGCCGGCGCGACCGGTTGCTGGTGCTGCTGGCGGTGGTGGGCTTCCTCGCCTCCTCCACGGCCGCGGTGCGCACCACGCTGGACGGCTGGGGGTTCTCGGTCTTCACCGCCGCCCTGGGCACGGCCCTGGTGGTGTTCGTCGGCGCGTACGTGGGCGCCCGCCGCGACCTGGTCTGCTCCCTGTGGGAGCGCGCCGAGCGCGCCGAGCACGAGCAGGTGCTGCGCGCCGAGCAGGCCCGGCTGGCCGAGCGCACCCGCATCGCGCGGGAGATGCACGACGTGCTGGCGCACCGCATCTCCCTGGTGGCGCTGCACGCCGGCGGGCTGGAGGTGCGTCCCGACGTGGGCCCGGACCAGGTGGAGGCCACGGCGGCCACGATCAGGGAGACGGCGCGCACCGCCCTGGAGGACCTGCGCCGGGTCCTGGGCGTGCTGCGCACCCCCGGCACCGGTGTCACCGCCGCGGCCGGGACGGCGGCCGCGGCGGCGGAGCTGGCCCCGCAGCCCACGCTGGTGGACGTGCGCGCACTGGTGGAGTCCAGCCGGGAGGCGGGGGTCGCGGCGGAGTTCCGCACCGACGTGCCCGTGCACGCCGACGTGCCCGCGGAACTGGGCCGCACCGTGTACAGGGTGGTGCAGGAAGCCCTGACGAACGTGCACAAGCACGCCCCGTCGGCCCCGACGGTCGTGACGATCTCCGGGGAGGTGGGCCGCGAGCTGCTGGTGTCGGTGGTGAACAGCCGCCCGGACGGGGAGAGCTCGGGGTTGCCGGGCGCCGGCTCGGGCCTGGTCGGGCTCTCGGAGCGGGTGGGGTTCGCCGAGGGCACGATCCGCAGCGGCCCCGAACCCGGCGGCGGGTTCGCGGTGCGGGCGCAGCTGCCGTGGCCGCTGCCGGAGGGCAGGGCCCCGCGACGGACCTCCAGCGCGTGGACGCCGCCGGATGCCAGACTCACCCCCGCACCGGTGGCGGCCGGCCGCGGCGAAGCGCGCGAACAGCGGCCGCCGGTGCCCGACGAGCAGGACGACGAACGGAGAGCACCGCTGTGACGACCCCCGAGGCGTCGACGACCCCCGAGGCGCCGGCCGGGCCGGCGCGCCCCACGCGCGTGCTGCTGGTGGACGACGACGCCCTCGTGCGCGCGGGCCTGCGCATGATCCTGTCCAGCGCGGAGGACCTCGAGGTCGTCGGCGAGGCCGGCAACGGCGCCCAGGCCGTCGAGGGCGTCGCCGCGCACCGCCCCGACATCGTCCTGATGGACGTGCGCATGCCCGTGATGGACGGCTTGAGCGCCGCCAAGGCCATCACCGCCCGCCCGCAGGCGCCCGCCGTGGTGATGCTGACGACGTTCGACCTGGACGAGTACGTCTTCCAGGCCCTGCAGGCCGGTGCCACGGGTTTCCTGCTGAAGGACACCCCGCCGCGCGAGCTGGTCGCGGCGGTGCGGGTGGTCGCGGCGGGCGAGGCGATGCTGTCGCCGACGGTGACGCGCCGGCTGGTGGGGCACTTCGCCGCGGACGCGGTGAACCCGCGTCGCCGGGAGGCCGCCGAGCGCCTGCAGCTGCTGACCGAGCGGGAGCGGGAGGTGCTGGGCGCGGTGGGCCGAGGGCTGTCGAACGCCGAGATCGGCCGGGAGCTGTTCATGAGCGAGGCGACGGTGAAGACGCACGTGTCGCGGCTGCTGACGAAGCTGGAGGCGCACAACCGCGTGCAGGTGGCGATCGTCGCGCACGACGCGGGGCTGCTGGACGGCTGAAGCGATCGCCGCCGGTGCGGCGCGCATGGGACGCGCGAGTGCGGGTAGTCACCGAGCGTGCCCCCGGGGACGGCTGCAAGAGGGCGGCCGCCCCCGACGACGCCCACCGAGGAGACACCGTGGCCGAGGACCAGACCACCCCGCAGGACCCCACCTCCCAGCACTCCCAGCCCGACAACGAGGGTGAGCAGATCGCGCACCCCGGCCGCACCGGGGACCTGCGCGACGAGCCCGACCACGGCGAGGAGTCGTACCGGGGCAGCGGGCGCCTGGAGGGCAAGAAGGCCGTCATCACCGGCGGTGACTCCGGCATCGGCCGCGCCGTGGCGATCGCCTTCGCCCGCGAGGGCGCCGATGTGCTGATCGTGCACCTGCCCGAGGAGGAGGAGGACGCCCGCACCACCGTTGGTCACGTCGAGGCCGCGGGGCGCAAGGGCGTCGCGCTGGCCGCCGACATCCGCGAGGAGGACACCTGCCAGCGGATCGTCGACCGGGCCGTGCAGGAGTTCGGCCGCATCGACGTCCTCGTCAACAACGCCGCTTACCAGATGGCTCAGCCCGGCGGCATCGAGGACATCACCACCGAGCAGCTCGACCGCACGTTCAAGACGAACCTGTACGGGATGTTCTGGCTGACGAAGAAGGCCCTGCCGCACATGGGTGAGGGTTCCAGCATCATCAACACCGCCTCGATCCAGGCGTACCAGCCGTCCCCACCGCTGCTGGACTACGCCACCACCAAGGCCGGCATCGTGAACTTCACCAAGGGCCTGGGGCAGATGCTGGCCGGGCGCGGGATCCGGGTGAACTGCGTGGCGCCCGGCCCGATCTGGACGCCGCTGATCCCGGCGACGATGCCGCAGGAGCAGGTCGGCTCCTTCGGGGAGGACGTGCCGCTGGGCCGGGCAGGCCAGCCCGCGGAACTGGCCCCCGCGTACGTGTTCTTCGCCTCGCAGGAGTCCAGCTACATCACCGCCGAGGTCATCGGCGTCACCGGCGGCAAGCCGATCTCCTGACGGTCCCGGTGCGGGCCGAGGGCCGGCTCCCGGCGGTCAGTCCACGACGGCGATCGCGAAACCGTCCCAGCCCTTGGCGCCCACCGTCTGCAGGGCGGTGGCGCGCAGCCGCGGGTGAGCACCCACCGCGTCCAGGAAGGTCCGCACGCCCGTGACGGCGGGGTCGGTGACGGCGGGGTCGGCGACCCGACCCCGCCGCACCACGTTGTCACCGACGACGACGCTGCCGGGCCGGGTCAGGCGCAGCGCCCATTCCAGGTATTGCGGGTAGCCGCCCTTGTCGGCGTCGATGAACACCAGGTCGAACGGGCCGAGCCCCTCCTGCTCGAGCTGCGGCAGGGTCTGCAGCGCCGCCCCCACCCGCACGTCCACCACACCGGCCAGGCCGGCCCGCTCGACGTTGCGCCGCGCCACCTCCGCGTGCCGCGGCTCGAACTCGCAGGTGACGACGCGCCCCCCGGCGGCCAGCCCGCGGGCCAGGTGGATGGTGCTGTACCCGCCGAGGGTGCCGATCTCCAGGACGCGGCGGGCGCCGGTGATGCGGGCCAGCAGCGTCAGGAACGCCCCCTGCAACGGGGAGACGTCGATCGAGGGCAGGCCCGCCGCCCGGTTCTCCGCCAGCACCTGCTCCAGCACCTCGTCGGCGGGCAGCAGGGCCCGCGCGAGGTGGTCGTCGACCCGTCCCCAGTCCTCGTCCACGCCGCCCATCGTGCCCCGCCGGCGGGCGGTTCAGCGCAGCAGGTCCGGCACCTCCGGGTCCACCCCGTGCACGTGGGTGGCGAGGAACGCGAACACCGCCTCGTACCAGGGGATCGCGTGCTGCGGGGTGAGCACCCGGTGGTTCTCGTCGGGGAAGCACGGGGGTGGTGACGGCCGCGGCGGGTGGCGGAGGTCAGGCGGGCCGCTGCGGGCCGAGGGCGCCGGTGGTGCCCCGCTCCCGGTCCAGCGGCAGTGCGTAGCGGGGACCGCCGTCGCGGTCCACGACCTCCTCGACCGCACCGGCACCCGGCGGCGTGCGGTCGGCGGTGTCCGCGACGCCGGTGGCGGGCAGAAGCGCGAGACCCGCCGCGGCGGCGGCCGTCGCGGTGAGGGCGAGGACGAGGCGGTACGGGGTCATGCCGTGCTCCTTGCGCCGTCCGGGTGAGGTGCCCGTGGTGTCGGCACCGCGCGTCACCGCCTTGAGCCGCACCGCTCCCCCGCCCGGCCCGCCCCGCGGGACGGGCCGGGTCGGGGCGGGACTGGGCCGGGGGCGCATGCGGGTGCGGCGTGCGCGCATGGCCGGGGAGGGGTGCGCGGCGGTCGACTGGGCACGGCCCCGCAGCGGGGCCCACGACCGCACCGCGGCACGGGCCGCGACAGGAGGAGGGCCAGTGATCGTCGTCATCGGTGGGACCGGCAAGACGGGTCGTCGCGTGGCCGACCGGCTGCGCGCGAAGGGCCAGGACGTGCGCGCCGGGTCGCGCTCGACGGAGCCCCGCTTCGACTGGGAGGACGCGTCCACGTGGGAGGGCGCGCTGCGCGGCGCGGAAGCCGCCTACGTCACCTACTACCCCGACCTGGCGTTCCCGGGCGTCCCGGAACTGATCGAGGAGTTCTGCCGCGTCGCCCGCTCGGTGGGCGTGCGCCGCGTCGTGCTGCTGTCCGGGCGCGGCGAGGAGGGCGCGGTGGCCAGCGAGCAGGCCGTGCAGCGCGCCGGGCTGGAGTGGACCGTGGTGCGCTGCAACTGGTTCAACCAGAACTTCTCGGAGAGCTTCTTCCTGGAGCCGGTGCGCGCCGGTGTCCTGTCCATCCCGGCCGGCGACGCCGTCGAGCCGTTCGTGGACGCCGACGACATCGCCGACGTGGCGGTGGCGGCGCTCACCGAGCCCAGCCACACCGGCCAGGTGTACGAGCTGTCCGGCCCGCGGCTGCTGAGCTTCACCGAGGTCGCGGCCGAACTGTCCCGCGCCACGGGCCGCGGGATCCGCTACGAACCCGTCAGCCACGCCGAGTACGCCGCCGAGCTCGAGCGCGAGGGCCTGCCCGGCGACTTCGCGGACCTGTTCGCGATCATCCTCGACGGCCGCAACGCCTCGGTGACCGACGGGGTGGAGCGGGCCCTGGGCCGCGCGCCCGGGGACTTCTCCGCCTACGCCCGCGAGGCGGCCGCCACCGGGGTGTGGGCGCCGGTCCGGGCCGCCGCGCTCTGACCCGAGCGAGCGGCGGGTGACCACGGCGACGCCGACGCTGCTGCCCGCGCAGCGCGGCGTCCCGCGGGGTCCGGGTGGCGGGGACGCGACGGTGCCGCTGGGCACCACCAGGCACCCCTCGGTGCTCACCGCGCTGAGCGCGCTCACCGCCGCGGCGTCCTGCTGGAGGGGGACGCCGCAGCCGCGGGCGGCGCCGGTGGCGGGGCCGATGCTCTCGCCGGACGCGGACCTGTTCGCCCTCCGCCCGCACCGGTGCCCGCCGGGGCAGCGGTACCACGTGCTGCGCCCCGGTCCCGGTGCAGGTCCTGGCCGGCGGCAGCCGCATGCCCGTGACGGAGCAGGCCGTCCGCGACGGCCTGCACCACGCCCGCATCAACGGCAACGAGGTCTACCTGAACGCGGTGCGGCTCACCGTGGCGACGGTGCGCCGCACCCTGGCGGCGGCGGGGTCCACCGCCGGCGACCTGGACCTGGTGGTCCCCCACCAGGCCAACATCCGCATCGTCGACTCCATCGTCAAGCACACCGGCCTGGCGCCGGAACGCGTGTTCACGAACCTGGACCGCTACGGCAACACGGCCTCGGCCTCGATCCCCATCGCGGTCTCCGAGGCGCTGGCCCCCGGGCGGCTGCGGCCGGGGAACCTCGTGCTGCTGGCGGGTTTCGGCGTGGGCACGACGTGGGGCTCGGTGCTGCTGCGCTGGGGCGGGGGTGAGCCGTCGTGACCGCGCTGGACCAGGACGCCGCGCCCCGCGCCGCGGCCGTGCCCGCGCCGCGCACCGGGGAGCGGCCGGCGTCGCCGGTGGCCCTGGTCACCGGCGCCTCGGGTGACTTCGGCCGGTCCCTGGCGCTGGCCCTGGACGCCCTGGGCTGCCGGGTGGTGGTGCACTACCGCTCCGGCGGGGAGGCGGCGCAGCGCACCGCCGGGGAACTGCGCCACGACTCCGTGGTGGTCGGTGGGGACGTGGCGGACTGGGACGACGTGGTGCGCCTGGAGCAGCGGATCACCGAGTCCCTGGGGCCGGTGGACGTCGTGGTGAACAACTCCGCGGTGCGCCGGGACTCCCTGATGGCGATGCAGTCGCCTCAGGAGTGGGCCTCGGTGATCGCCACGAACCTCGTCGGCACGTTCCACGTCAGCCGGGCGTGCCTGCCGGGGATGCTGAAGCGCCGCTGGGGCCGGATCGTGAACATCGTCTCCCCGTCGGGGATCGTGGCGACCGCCGGGCAGACCGCGTACTCGGCCTCCAAGGCCGGCGTCATCGGGATGACGCGGACGCTGGCCGCTGAGTGCGGGCGACGCGGCGTGACGGTGAACGCCCTCTCACCGGGGTTCATGGTGACGCAGATGACCAGCGGGCTGCCGGACTCCGTGACCGAGAGCATCCGGCAGAAGTGCCCGATGGGCCGGTTCGGGACGACCGACGAGATCGCGCAGGCGGTCGGGTTCTTCCTGGACGCCGGCTACATGACCGGGCAGGTCGTGAGCGTGGACGGGGGTGTGTCGATCACGTGAGCGGGTCCGTGCTGCACGACGTCCTGGTGCTGGGTGCGCTGGTCGCCTCCGCCTGGCTGGCCGGGTTGTTCTACGCGTTCGCGTGCTCGGTGATGCCCGGCCTGGGGCGCACCGCGGACGGGACGTTCGTGGAGGCGATGACGTCGATCAACGCGGCGATCCGCAACCCGCTGTTCGCGGCGTCGTTCTTCGGCGCGCCGCTGCTCACGGCGGGCGCGGTGCTCAGCGCCGTCGCCGGGGGCGGTGCGCCGGCGGCCCCGGCCGCGGCCCTGGCCCTGCACGCCGGGGCGTTCGCGGTGACGGTGGCGCGCAACCTGCCGCTCAACGACGCGCTCGACGCGGGGGCGTGGGCCCCCGCGTCGGCGCGCGGGGGTTTTGAGGTGCCCTGGCGACGCTGGAACGCCGTGCGGGCGGTCCTGGTGACGGCGTCGGTGGTCTGCCTCGGCGCGGGCCTCGCCACCGGCTGACGCGAACGTGACGGGCGGCGTGACGGGCGGCGTGGTGGACGACGTCCCCGGGGGGCGGTCGCCGGCTCTGGCGACCGTCCTGCCGGCGTTCGCGCGGTGCGCCGAGCGCACCGCCGACGTGGAGCTCGCCGACGTCCTGCCGCAGGAGGTGCAGCTGCTCGGGCTGGCCGGCTCGCGCGAGCGCGCGCAGTCGGTGACGGTGCGCCGCTGCGCGCAGGAGGCCGTCGCCGCGCTCGGCGCGTCGTGCGGCGTGCTGCCCCGCAGGGCGTCCGGGGAGCCGGGCTGGCCGCCGGGGCTGGTGGGCAGCCTCACCCACTGCGCCGGCTACCGCGGCGCGGCGGTGGCGCGCGCCCGCGACGCCCTCTCCCTCGGCATCGACGCCGAACCGCACGAGGCCCTGAGCCCGGGCCTGCTGGGCCTGGTGGCCTCGCCGGAGGAGGCCGCGGCCCTGCGGTCCGCGCCGCGGGGCGTGCACGGCGACCGGGTGCTGTTCTGCGCCAAGGAGGCGGCGTACAAGGCGTGGTGGCCGCTGACGCGGCGCTGGCTGGGCATGCTCCACGTGGAGGCCGAGCTGCGGGGCGAGGCGTTCACCGTCCGCGTGCCGGACGCCAGCGACGGGGAGCCGGCCCGGCTGCACGGCCGCTGGGCGGTCCACGACGGCCGCGTCCTGGCGGCGGTGACCGTGCCGGCCCCCTGAACGACCGGCCACCTGAACGACCGGCCACCTGAACGACCGGCCCCCTGGACGACCGGCCACCGCCTCCCGGCCGCCCACGGCCCCTCCCGGGCCTGGGGGGGGGGGGGGGCGCCGGCGGGGGGGGGGGGGGGGGGGGGGGGGGGGGGGGGGGGGGGGGGGGGGGGGGGGGGGGGGGGGGGGGGGGGGGGGGGGGGGGGGGGGG
>NZ_JBJLRI010000112.1:0-8538 GCF_050871405.1 Kineococcus esterisolvens | reverse complement strand
GCGCCGGGCGGAGCGGACCCCCGCCCGGCGCGGGTCCGGCGCGATCGTGAAGCTGGCGCCGCTGCTGCCGGCCTGCGCGCTCATGCTGGTCTTCCTGGCCGGGCCCATCGCCTACGCGCTGTACGGGTCGCTGACCAACACGGCGCTCAGCGGGTACCGCGCCGCCCAGCCCGAGTTCGTCGGCCTCGACAACTACGCGCAGCTCCTGAGCAGCGGGGAGTTCTGGCGGTCGGCGTGGCTGACGCTGTTCTTCGTGCTCGCCTCCGCCGTGGTCGGCCAGAACGTCCTCGGCATGGCCGTCGCCCTGCTGCTGCGTGCCGCCCTCGGCCCGCTGCGCTCGTTCGTCAGCGCCCTCGTCGTGACCGCCTGGGTGCTGCCGGAGATCGTCGCCGCCTTCGCGCTGTACGCGTTCTTCTCCACCGACGGCACCCTCAACGCCGTCCTGGGGGCGGTCGGCGCCGGGGACACCGCCTGGTTGGTCACCTTCCCGATGATGGCCGTCGTCCTCGCCAACGTCTGGCGCGGCACCGCCTTCTCGATGATGGTCTACGGCGCGGCGCTGTCCGAGGTCCCGCCCGACGTCACCGAGGCGGCCTCCCTGGACGGCGCGAGCGGAGCCCAGCGCTTCTTCCGAATCACCCTGCCGATGATCCGCCGCTCGATCTCCACGAACCTCATGCTCACCACCCTGCAGACCCTCGGGGTGTTCACCCTCATCTGGGTCATGACCGGGGGAGGTCCCGGCACGCGGAGCTCGACGCTGCCGGTGCTGGCCTTCCAGGAGGCGTTCAAGTTCGCCCAGGTCGGCTACGGCACCGCCATCGCCGTCGTGACCCTGGTCATCGGCGCCGTGTTCGCCGCCGTGTACGTCCGCGTGCTCAAGCCGGAGGTGGACTGATGGCCGGCGCGGGAGCGACCACCCGACCCGACGCGGTGCTCGCGGTACCGCCACCGGCGCCGGCGCGCCCCGGGCTGCACGTCACCGCGCCCCACCGGCGGGGCGCGAGCGTCGCCGCCAACCTCGCGCTTCTCCTCGTGGGGATCGTCTTCCTGGTGCCGCTGGCCTGGATCGTACTGGCCTCCGTGGACCCCGACGCCACCGTGTCGGTGTCCCTGCCCGGCACCCCGACGCTGGAGAACTTCCGCGACGTCCTCACCTACGACCTCACGCTGCTGCCGCTGTGGAACTCCCTGGTCGTCTCCGGGGGTGCTGCGCTCGTCACGGTCGTCGTGGCGACCCTGGCGGCCTACCCGCTGTCGCGCTACCGGATGCGGTTCAACCGCTCCTTCCTCTACGCCATCCTCTTCGGCAGCTGCCTGCCCATCACGGCGATCATGGTCCCGGTGTACGCGCTGTTCGTCGCCCTGGGACTGCTGGACTCCCTGACCGGAACGGTCCTCTTCCTCGCCGCGACCTCGCTGCCGATGGCCGTGTGGATGCTGAAGAACTTCATGGACAGCGTTCCCGTGTCCCTGGAGGAGGCGGCCTGGGTGGACGGCGCCAGCGCCATGACCGCGCTGCGCCGCATCGTCGTCCCGCTCATGCGCCCGGGGATCGCCGTGGTGTTCATCTTCGTGTTCACCCAGGCGTGGGGGAACTTCTTCGTGCCGTTCGTGCTCCTGCTCGACCCCGCCCGGCAGCCCGCCGCGGTGTCCATCTACACCTTCTTCGGCACCAACGGCGCCGTCGCGTACGGGCAGCTCGCCGCGTTCTCCCTCCTCTACGCCACCCCCGTCCTCGTCCTCTACCTCGTCGTCCAGCGCCTCGCCGGCGGTTCCTTCGCCCTGGCCGGCTCCGTCAAGGGCTGACCCGCTCGAGCCACCGGCCCGCCGCCCCGCGCGCGAACCCACCACCACCCCGCACCAGGAGCCGCCCCGTGCACGTCAACCCCACCCTCGTCGAGATGCGCGTCGAGCGCTTCGTGCGCGAGCGCCTCGAACCCGCCACCCACCGTCGGCGTCTGCCGCTGGAGGTCACCGCGTGGGAGGCGCCGGGTGAGCCCGTCCCGTTCGCCGAGGCGGCCGCTGCGCCGTACTCGCCCTTCGCGGCGGGGACCGCCTGGGGCAGGCCCTGGGGCACCACGTGGTTCCGGCTGACCGGCCGCGTCCCGGAGGGTTTCGGCGGTGAGGGAACCCGGGCGGAGGTCGTCGTCGACCTCGGCTACTCCGACGTGCAGCCGGGGTTCCAGGCCGAGGCGACGGCGTACCACCCGGACGGCACGGTGCTCAAGGGCCTGCACCCGCGCAACCGGTACCTGCCGCTGGCCGCGGTGACCGGGCCCGACGGCGCGGTGGACGTCCTGCTGGAGGCGTCGTCGAACCCGGACGTCTCCGGCGACGGCGTGTTCGCCACCCCCACCCGCCTCGGCGACCCCGCCACCGCGGGCACGGACCCGCTGTACCGGTTCGCGGGTGCGGACCTCGCCGAGCTCGACGTCGAGGTGTGGGAGCTGCAGCAGGACGTCTGGACGTTGCGCGGGCTCCTCGCCCAGTTGCCCGAGGCGTCCACCCGGCGCGCCGAGGTGCTGCGCGCCCTGGACGACGCCGTCGACGCCGTCGACCCGTGGGACGTGGCGGGCACCGCGGCCGCCGGCCGGGCCGCGCTGGCTGGCGTGCTGGCGCAGCCCGCCTCCGCGAGCGCGCACCGGGTCACCGCCGTCGGCCACGCCCACATCGACTCCGCGTGGCTGTGGCCGACGCGGGAGACGGCGCGCAAGTGCGCCCGCACGTTCTCCAACGTGCTGGCGCTGATGGACGAGGACCCGGACCTGGTCTTCGCCTGCTCCTCGGCGCAGCAGTACGCGTGGGTGCGCGACACCCAGCCGGAGCTGTTCGAGCGGCTCAAGAAGCGCGTGGCCGAGGGCCGCTTCGTGCCCGTCGGCGGCATGTGGGTCGAGTCCGACACGAACATGCCCGGCGGGGAGGCGCTGGCCCGCCAGTTCGTCGCGGGCAAGCGGTTCTTCGCCGAGGAGCTCGGCGTGGAGCCGCTCGACGTGTGGCTCCCGGACTCGTTCGGCTACACCGCCGCCCTTCCGCAGATCGCCGTGGCGGCCGGCGCTCGCTGGTTCCTCACGCAGAAGCCGTCGTGGAACGAGGTGAACCGGATGCCGCACCACACGTTCGCGTGGGAGGGCATCGACGGCACCCGCATCTTCACCCACTTCCCGCCCGCGGACACCTACAACTCCGACCTCGGCGGGGAGGACCTGGCCCGCGCCGAGCGGCAGTTCGCCGAGAAGGGCCGGGCGCGCCGCTCGCTGCTGCCGTTCGGCTACGGCGACGGTGGTGGCGGTCCCACCCGCGAGATGCTGGCCGCCGCGGCGCGCACCCGCTCGCTGGAGGGCTCACCGGTCGTGGAGCTCGCCGGCCCGCACGACTTCTTCCGGCAGGCGCAGGCGGAGTACCCCGACCCGCCCGTGTGGAGCGGGGAGGTCTACCTGGAGTTCCACCGCGGCACCTACACCTCCCAGGCGCGCACCAAGCGCGGCAACCGCCGCAGCGAGCACCTGCTGCGCGAGGCGGAGCTGTGGGCGTCCGCGGCGCACGTCCAGCGCGGCGCGGACTACCCGTACGAGGCGCTGGAGCGGCTGTGGCGCGTGGTGCTGCTGCAGCAGTTCCACGACATCCTGCCCGGCTCCTCGATCGCCTGGGTGCACCGGGAGGCCGAGGCCCGCTACGCCGAGGTGGCCGCGGAGCTGGAGGAGCTCATCGGCGCGTCCCTGAGCGCGCTGGCGGGCGAGGGCGGGGAGGCGGTCGCGTTCAACGCGTCGCCGTTCGCGCGGCAGGGCGTCGCCGCGCTGGGGGCCGGCGCTCCGCAGCGGGGTGCCGGGGCGCGCGCGTCGACCTCCGGGGAGGGCATCGTCCTGGAGAACGACCGCGTCCGCGTCGTCGTCGACCGCGACGGGCTGCTGACCTCGGTGCTGGACCTGACCGCCGGGCGGGAGGTCCTCGCCCCCGGCACCCGCGGCGGCCTGCTGCAGCTGCACCGCGACACCCCGACGCAGTGGGACGCCTGGGACGTCGACGAGCACTACCGCCGGCACACCACCGACCTGGTCGCCGCGCGGACCATGGAACTGGTCGAGGACTCCCCGCAGCGCGTCGCCGTACGCGTCGTGCGGAGCTTCGGCGACTCGCGCGTGGAGCAGGTGCTGTCCCTCGACGCGGGTTCCGCGGCCGTGGAGCTGTCCTTCGACGTCGACTGGCACGAGCGGCAGAAGCTGCTCAAGCTCGCCTTCCCGCTGGACGTGCACGCCGACCGCGCCGCCTCCGAGATCCAGTTCGGGCACGTCCTGCGCCCCACCCACGCGAACACGTCCTGGGACGCGGCGCGGTTCGAGACGTGCGCGCACCGCTGGGTGCACGTGGGGGAGAGCGGTTACGGCGTGGCCGTGGCGAACGACTCCACCTACGGGCACGACACCGGCCGCACCACGCGTCCCGACGGCGGCACGACGACGACCGTGCGGCTGTCGCTGCTGCGCGCCCCGCTGTTCCCGGACCCCGACGCCGACCAGGGCCGGCACGTCCTGCGCACCTCGCTGCTGGTGGGGGCGTCGATCCCCGACGCGGTGCGCGAGGGGTACCGCATGAACCTGCCGCTGCGCGAGGCCCCGGGCGCGGGGCCGGTCGAGCCGCTCGTCGCCGTGGACGGCGAGGGGGTCGTCGTGGAGGCGGTCAAGCTCGCCGAGGACCGCAGCGGCGACGTCGTCGTCCGGCTCTACGAGGCGCACGGCGGGCGGGCCCGGGCGAGCGTGCGGCCCTCCTTCCCCGTCACGTCGGTGACCGAGACGGACCTGCTGGAACGGGACGTCGAGCGGCCGCGCGCCCTGCGCGGCAGCGGGGACGGCGCCGCGCACCTGCAGCTGCGGCCCTTCCAGATCGTCACCCTCCGCTGGCGCCGCGCCTGATCGGCCCCGCACCGCCCCCACCACGGTCCACGGGAGGGGGTCCGCCCGGTCGCGGTCACCGCCGGTCGGGCTCGCGGTGCATCAGCCAGGTGCGCGGGCCACCGCCCGGCAGGTCGACGACGCCGCTCACGGTGAAGCCGAGGCGCCGGTAGAAGCTCACGTTCGCCGGCGCGCTGGTCTACAGGTGCACCGGCAGCCCCTCCCGGTCGGCGCGCTCGAGCCCGCGGGCCACCACGGCCGCCCCGACGCCGCGGCCCTGCCGGTGCGGCGCGACGCCCAGGCTGGCCAGGACCACGTGCGGCCGGGCGGGGCGGTGCGCGTCCAGCACCGCCTCGGCCTCGGCGGCAGCCCCCGCCCGGTCCCCGGCCAGTTCCGCGGCCACCGGTCCCACGCGCGACCAGACCTCCCCGGGGACGGCGGTGCCGGTCACCCGCACCGCGACACCGGCCGGTTCCTCCTCCACCTCGCCGAGGTCGACCCGCCCGTAGGGGACGGCGACCTCGGCGAGGAAGAGGCGGTGCAGGGCCGTCAGCCGCTCGGCGTGGCGCTCGGCGTCGACCGTCCACCGGGTCCAGGGGTAGTCGCCGAAGGCTTCGGCGAGCACCCCGGCGGCGGCCGGGACGTCACCGGCCACCGCCGCCCGCACGTGCAGGTCCACCCGTCCCCCGCTCCCCGATCGCGGACCCGCCGGCTCCCCCGGACGGGCGTTCAGGCGATCACGGCGCGAGGGTCGGGGTCAACTGGGGGAGGGGTCCTGGGACGCCGCGGCCTCGCGCAGGGCCGGGACGATCTCCGACTGCGCCGCGCGCAGGAAGTCCTCCTGGTGCTCGCCGCCCACCTGCACCAGCGCCAGGTCCGTGAACCCCGCCTCGAAGTAGGCGCTCGCCGCCTCCACGACCGCGTCCACGTCGTTCCCGCACGGGATCTGCTGCGCCACGTCCTCCGGCCGGACGAACTGGCTGGCCCCCGAGAAACCCGCCGTCGTCGGCAGGTCCGCGTTCACCTTCCAGCCGCCCGCGAACCAGCGGAACTGCTCGTGCGCCCGCTGGACCGCCGCGTCCCGGTCCGCGTCCCACGACACCGGCATCTGCCCGATCCGCCGGCTCGTCGCGGCCTGCGCCGGGTCGCGCGCCGCGTCCCACGTCGGCCCCAGCGAAGGGTCCGGTTCCACGGCGATCAGGTGGTCGGCCAGCGGAGCGAAGCGCGAGCACGACTTCTCCCCGGAGACGCCCACCGCGATCGGCACCCGCTGCGGCGGGCGGTCCCACAACCGCGCCGAGTCCACCCGGAAGTGCTCACCGGCGTAGCTGAGCAGGTCCCCGTCGAACAGCGAGGAGATGATCTCCAGCGCTTCCACGAGCATGTCGTGGCGCTCCTCCAGGGCCGGCCAGCCCTGCCCCACGACGTGCTCGTTGAGGTTCTCGCCCGAACCCAGCCCGAGGGTGAAGCGGCCCTCCGACAGCAGGCCCACCGTCGCGGCCTTCTGCGCCACCACCGCGGGGTGGTACCGCATCGTCGGGCACGTCACGAAGCTCATCAGCTCCACGCGGGAGGTGACCTGCGTGACCGCGCCCAGCACGCTCCACGCGTACGGCGCGTGCCCCTGCGACGTGAGCCACGGCGAGTAGTGGTCGGAGAAGACCACCAGGTCGAAGCCCGCCTCCTCCGCCGCGGCGGCGTCGCGCACCAGCCAGCGGGGGTCGGACTGCTCCGACATGCACGTGTAGCCGATGCGGACCTCGCTCACGCCCGCACCCCCGCCACGTGCTCCACCAGCGTCCTCGAGAACGCGTCCAGGTCGTCCGGCTTGCGGCTCGTGATGAGCGGCCCCGGGCCGGAGGTGTCCACGACGACCTCCTCGTCCACCCACTCCGCGCCCGCGTTGCGCAGGTCCGTGGCCAGGCTCGGCCACGACGTCACCCGCCGCCCGCGCACCGCGTCCGCCTCCACCAGCGTCCACGGCGCGTGGCAGATCGCCGCGACCGGCTTCGAGGACGCCGCGAACTGCCCCACGAACGCCACCGCCTCCCGGCTCGTGCGCAGGACGTCCGGGTTCGCCACGCCGCCCGGCAGCACCAGCGCGTCGTAGTCGCCGACGGTGGCGTCGTAGACGACGACGTCCACCTCGAAGGTGTCGGCCGCGTCCAGGTGGTTGAACGCCTGCACCCGGCCCGGCCGGGTGGAGACGAGCACCGGCTCACCGCCGGCGGCCTGCACGGCCTTCCACGGCTCGGTGAGCTCCACCTGCTCGACGCCCTCCGGGCCCACGAGGAACGCGACCTTCCTGCCCTGCAGCTGCCTGTCCGTCATGCCCCCACGCTGGCACCGCCGCAGGCGTCCGGCACGTCGGGCGACCCCGCGGCGGGCGACCCCCGCGGCGGAGCGGCGCGCCGCCGGGGTGACGCACACCTCCACGACCTGCCTGCCCCGCCGTGCCCCCGCGTGGAAGGATCGGCACGCCAGAGCCGCAACGACGAGGACAACGACGAGGAGTCGCCATGCCCATCGCCACCCCGGACGTCTACGCCGAGATGCTCGACCGCGCGAAGGCGGGTGCCTTCGCCTACCCGGCCATCAACGTCTCCTCCTCGCTGACGCTCAACGCGGCCATCCGCGGCTTCGCCGAGGCCGAGAGCGACGGCATCGTCCAGGTGTCCACCGGCGGTGCGGAGTTCCTGTCCGGCACCACCGTCAAGGACATGGTCCTGGGCGCGCAGGCGCTGGCCGAGTACGCCCACCACGTCGCCAAGGCGTACGACGTCAACATCGCCCTGCACACCGACCACTGCCCGAAGGACAAGCTCGACAGCTACGTCCGGCCCCTGCTGGCCATCTCGCAGGAGCGCGTCGACGGCGGCCGCGAACCGCTGTTCCAGTCCCACATGTGGGACGGCTCCGCCGTGCCGCTGGAGGAGAACCTGCGGATCGCCGAGGAGCTGCTCGGCAAGGCCGCCGCGGCGAGGATCGTCCTCGAGGTCGAGATCGGCGTCGTCGGCGGCGAGGAGGACGGCGTCGCGAACGAGATCAACGACAAGCTCTACACCACCGTCGAGGACGCCATGGCCACCGTGCGGGCCCTGGGCACCGGCGAGAAGGGCCGCTACCTCACCGCCCTCACCTTCGGCAACGTCCACGGCGTCTACAAGCCCGGCAACGTCAAGCTGCGCCCGGAGATCCTCAAGCAGATCCAGGAGGAGGTCGGCGCCGAGGTCGGCAAGGAGAAGCCGTTCGACCTCGTCTTCCACGGCGGCTCCGGGTCCCTCGCCGAGGAGATCGCCGCCGCCGTCGACCACGGCGTCGTCAAGATGAACGTCGACACCGACACCCAGTACGCCTTCACCCGGCCCATCGTGGACCACGTCTTCCGCAACTACGACGGCGTGCTCAAGGTCGACGGCGAGGTCGGCAACAAGAAGATGTACGACCCCCGCACCTGGGGCAAGAGCGCCGAGACCGGCATGGCGGCGCGCGTCGTCGAGGCCGCGCAGTCCCTGCGCAGCGCCGGCCAGCGCCTGAAGTGACGCCGCGGGGGGGGGGGGGGGGGGGGGGGGGGGGGGGGGGGGGGGGGGGGGGGGGGGGGGGGGGGGGGGGGGGGGGGGGGGGGGGGGGGGGGGGGGGGGGGGGGGGG
>NZ_JBJLRI010000111.1:0-8783 GCF_050871405.1 Kineococcus esterisolvens | reverse complement strand
CCCCCCCCCCCCCCCCCCCCCCCCCCCCCCCCCCCCCCCCCCCCCCCCCCCCCCCCCCCCCCCCCCCCCCCCCCCCCCCCCCCCCCCCCCCCCCCCCCCCCCCCCCCCCCCCCCCCCCCCCCCCCGCGACTCTAGCCGGGAGCCCCGGCCGCGCCGTCGGCACTCGCCCGCAGCCGCACCGGGTCGCCGGTGCGCACCGTCCCGCCGCGCAGCACCTCGGCGAAGGACCCGGCGCAGTGCCGCGGCGGCTCCCCGAGGCGCAGCAGCACCGGGCCCACCTCCAGCAGGGCCCCGGCCAGCTCCGCGGCGGGCGGCAGCGCCCCGCCGGTGGGCCGCAGGACGAGGTTGGCGCGCGAGGAGTCACCGGCGCCGGGGGCGTCGCGGTCCGTGGTGGTCACCACGTGGACGGCGGCGACCTGGCGCGCACCGCCGGGGGCGCGGCGGAGCCGCACGGGCCCGTCCACGCCCAGGAAGCGGGCCACGGCCGCGAGGTCCCCGGGTGCACCGCCCGGGGCGCTGACCACGGGGGCGTGCGCGGGCCCGGACAGCTCCAGCTCGCGCAGCCGAGGTGCGGTCCTGGCCCGCAGGGGCTCGCCGTCGGCGAGGGCCAGCACGAACCCGCGGTCCCCCGCCAGGCCTTCCGGGCCGATTTCGGCGGCCTCGACGCACAGCCCGGCGACGGACTTCACGGGGAAGAGGGCGAGCTGCACCACGAGAGCCCCGGCGTCGATGACCCCGGGGCTCTGCATGCACTGCTCCTGAACGATGGCGTGGGCGATACTGGGATCGAACCAGTGACCCCCTCGGTGTGAACGAGGTGCTCTCCCGCTGAGCTAATCGCCCGGTGCGACCGCTGACCGCGACCGGTGGAAGAACCATACCGTGTCCGCGGGGGTGCCCACGACCGCCCCCGCCCCGGAGCACCTAGAGACCGGGCAGGCGGGTCAGCTGAGCGGTCACCACCTCGGGGCTCCAGGCGGGCACGCCCTGCCACGCGAGGTACCCCCAGGCCACGGCCCCGACGGCCGCCGCGGTGCCCGCCCCCATCCCGATCCGGGCGCCCCAGGAGCGCCGGGCCACCCACGCCGTCCACCGGTGCACCTGGCGGCGCGCGAAGCGGTGCACCCGGCGCGCGGTGGCGAACTCCGTGCCGAGGATCGCCAGCCCGAGGAAGACGACCAGCCAGCCCGGGCCGGGCAGCGGGACCATGAGCAGCCCGAGCAGCGCCACCGCACCGCCCACCACGCCCACCGCGGTGCGGTAGGCACGGTCCGCGTGGGCGTCGGCGCGCAGGCGCTCGCGGCGCTCGCGCAGCGCGGCGCGCAGGCGCTCGGCGCGGTGGCGGCGCACCGCGAGCGGGTCCGCCGGCTGCCCGGCCCCTTCGCGGGTCGCGCGCGCCGCCGGCACCCCACCGGTCCCGGGGGCGAAGAAGGGGCCCGGGGGCGGCGTGCCGCCCCCGCCGTCCCCCGCGCCCGCGCGGCCGTCCCGCTCGTCCGCCGTCACCCGCACCCGCTCCTCCTCCGCTCGCCCCCGCCGCCGGGGGCCGTCCCGTCCGGCGACCCGCCGTCTCACCCCGCAACGCACGAAGGGGCCCTGGCGCTCCCGAGCACGCCACGAGCACGTCCCGAACGCCGCCGCGACCCCCTTCCGGAGCGCCTGCGCGAGGCGCTCGCGCGCCGGATCCCCGGGAGGGTCGTGCACCCCGGGGAACCGCGGGTGAACGCGACACGTCCCAGTTGCGCCTTCCGGGTGTTTCAGGGGGCGGATCAGTGGGAAACTGTGGAGCACGGTCGCTGGAGCCCGTCAGCGGCCATGAGCACACGGAGGTCGACGTGCCTGCACTGCCGCACCGCAAGACCGAGGTCGACGTCGACGTGTCGCTGCGCCTACGCACCACCAGCGGACCCGGGCTCCCCGTCCCCGCCAGCCTGCACTACGGGGCTGACGACCCCTTCGCCATCCACGCGGTCTTCCGCGGGGGTGACGCGGACGTGGAGTGGGTCTTCGCGCGCGACCTGCTGAGGGAGGGGCTCACCGCACCCGCCGGCGACGGCGACGTGCAGGTGCGCCCGTGCACCGACTCCCCCGAAGGCCGCCCGCGGGTCCTGCTGCGCCTGTCCTCCCCGGACGGCAACGCGGAGCTGGAGGCGGACGAGGCGGACGTCCGGCGCTTCCTGCGCCGGGCGGAGGCCCTGGTGCCCCCCGGGCGCGAGGCGCGTCACCTGGACCTGGACGACCTGATCGCCCGGCTGACCGCCTGAGCAGCGACGAGCGCGACGCTCGCACGAGGGGCTCCGCCCGACACGGACGTCGGGCGGAGCCCCTCGTGCGTCCACCCACCGTCCGACAGGGCACCGCGGGCGAACGCCGGGTGAACCGGGGTGGACGGGGCGCCCGGGGGCGGTTGGACTGCACCCGCAGGCGTCGGCTACTGTCTACGACGTCACGGGGAACCGGCCGGAAGGGCGGGGAACCGGAGGCATGCGGACGTAGCGCAGTTGGTAGCGCATCACCTTGCCAAGGTGAGGGTCGCGGGTTCGAGTCCCGTCGTCCGCTCGGAGGCCGGCTCACAGGCGCGAGCCTCGCGGTGGAGTGGCCGAGAGGTTAGGCAGCGGCCTGCAAAGCCGTCCACACGGGTTCGAATCCCGTCTCCACCTCACAGCCCACCGGGTAGCTCCCGGTGTGCTCGAGGGCGATTGGCGCAGCGGTAGCGCGCTTCCCTGACACGGAAGAGGTCACTGGTTCGATCCCAGTATCGCCCACCACGTCGCACTGCGACGACGAAGGCCCCTGCGGACACCACGTCCACGGGGGCCTTCTGCATGCCCGTGCGAGCTCGGAACGAGGTGGCGCGGCCAGGCTGCCGGACCCGTGCCACGGCGAGGGACCGTCCGTGGCCGACCGACTGCGGGCCCGCGCGGCGCCACCGAGCGCGACGACCGGCCCGCACCGCATCAGGGGACCCAGCGGCGCCGCTCGACGGCCTCGGCCCGGGCCGCCTCGCGGGCCGCCGCCTTGGTCGGGTCGGGGCGGACCCGGTCCACCGCCGAGTTCAGCGCCGCTCCCGCCAGGACCGCGATGGCGAGGAAGTAGAACCAGACGAGCACGACGATCGGCGCGGCCAGCGGCCCGTAGATCGACGTGGACGTGCCGCCCACGGACGCCGACAGCAGCGTGCGCAGCACCGAGGACGTCAGCAGCCACAGCAGCAGGGCGAGCACCGCGCCGGGCAGGTCGCGCCACCACCGGCTGCGCACCGGTGTGGACAGGTGGTACAGCGTCGCGAGGCCGACCACGGACAGCACCAGCACCACCGGCCAGTAGGCGGCGGAGAGGACCTCCAGGTCCCGCGGCAGCCAGCGGCCGACCAGGTGGGGACCCACCAGAAGCAGCGGGACCACCACGACCGCCACCAGCAGCGCGACCAGGTAGGTCGACAGGGACAGCAGCCGGGTGCGCACGATGCCGCGGTGCCCACCCAGCCCGTACATGATCGAGATCGTGTCGACGTACACGTTGAGCGCGCGTGAGCCGGACCAGACGCTCACGGCGAAGGCCAGCAGCGTCAGGTCGGCCCGCCCGGTGGTGGTCACCGAGTCGAAGGTGGGGAGCACGACCTCGGCGATGACCTCCGGGGTGAAGAAGGCCTGCGCCAGGCGCGTCAGCTGCTCACGGGCGGCGGCGACCTCCCCCTGCCCCAGCCACCGCCCGACGTAGCCGAGGCTGGCGACGACCCCGAAGACCAGGGGCGGCAGCGACAGCAGCGCGAAGAAGCCGCCCTCGGCCGCCAGGCCGGTGACCCGGAAGCGCATGCAGGCGGACACGGTGCCCCCCGCGAGCTCGCGCGCCACGCGCAGGGCCCGGCGGGCGGGTGCGACGGTGGCGCGAGGGGTGGCGCGGCGGGTGTCGAGGCCGCGGCGCGAGCGGGCGCCCGCCGGCCGGGAGGGGTCTTCGGGCACCGCCGAAGGGTAGCCGCGCCCGCAGCGGGCCCGGCGGCGCGCACCGGGTCCAGCGGCCCGGCCGGGGTGTGGAGAGCGGCCGGAACGGACATGATGACGGTCGACCGCGCACGTGGAGTGCACGAGCTAGGCAGTGGAAGGACCCGCGATGCAGATCTGGCCCGGCCAGCCCTACCCCCTGGGAGCCACCTACGACGGGGCGGGGACCAACTTCGCCTTGTTCTCCGAGGTCGCGGAGCGGGTGGAGCTGTGCCTGATCGGTGACGACGGCACCGAGCAGCGCCTCGACCTCCCCGAGATGGACGGCTTCGTGTGGCACGCCTACCTGCCCTCGGTCATGCCGGGGCAGCGCTACGGCTACCGGGTGCACGGGCCGTTCCACCCCGAGAGCGGTGCGCGCTGCCAGCCCGAGAAGCTGCTGCTGGACCCCTACGCCAAGGCGATCGAGGGCCAGGTCGACGGCGACGAGTCCCTCTTCTCGTACCGCTTCGACGACAACTCCGTCGTCAACGACGACGACAGCCTGGGGCACACGATGCTCTCGGTCGTGGTCAACCCCTTCTTCGACTGGGGCAACGACCGGCACCCGGGTCACGAGTACCACGAGTCGGTGATCTACGAGGCCCACGTCAAGGGCCTGACCCAGCTGCACCCGGACATCCCCGAGGAGATCCGGGGCACCTACGCCGGCATGGCGCACCCGGCGATGATCGAGCACCTCACCTCGCTGGGGGTGACCGCCGTGGAGCTCATGCCGGTGCACCAGTTCGTGCAGGACACGCACCTGACCGACAAGGGGCTGTCCAACTACTGGGGCTACAACACGATCGGCTTCTTCGCCCCGCACAACTCCTACTCCTCCACCGGTCAGCGCGGCCAGCAGGTGCAGGAGTTCAAGTCGATGGTGCGGGCCCTGCACGAGGCGAACATCGAGGTCATCCTCGACGTGGTCTACAACCACACCGCCGAGGGCAACCACATGGGACCGACCCTGTGCTTCCGCGGGATCGACAACCAGGCCTACTACCGCCTGGTCGACGGCGACCAGAAGCACTACTTCGACACCACGGGCACCGGCAACAGCCTGCTGATGCGCTCCCCGCACGTCCTGCAGCTGATCATGGACTCGCTGCGGTACTGGGTGACCGACATGCACGTCGACGGCTTCCGCTTCGACCTGGCCGCGACGCTGGCCCGGCAGTTCCACGAGGTGGACCGCCTGAGCGCGTTCTTCGACCTGGTGCAGCAGGACCCGATCGTCTCGCAGGTCAAGCTCATCGCCGAGCCGTGGGACGTCGGTGACGGCGGCTACCAGGTGGGCGGCTTCCCGCCGCTGTGGACGGAGTGGAACGGGCGCTACCGCGACACCGTCCGCGACTTCTGGCGCGGTGAGCCCCGGACCCTGGCCGAGTTCGCCAGCCGCATCACGGGGTCCTCCGACCTGTACGAGCACTCGGGCCGCAAGCCGATCGCGAGCATCAACTTCGTCACGGCCCACGACGGCTTCACGATGCGCGACCTCGTCTCGTACAACGAGAAGCACAACGAGGCCAACGGCGAGGGCGGGGCGGACGGCGAGAGCCACAACCGCTCCTGGAACTGCGGCGTCGAGGGGCCGACGGACGACCCGGAGATCGTGTCGCTGCGCGCGCGCCAGCACCGCAACCTGCTGACGACGCTGCTGCTGAGCCAGGGCGTGCCGATGATCCTGCACGGCGACGAGCTGGGCCGGACGCAGAAGGGCAACAACAACGTCTACTGCCAGGACAACGAGCTGGCGTGGGTGGACTGGGACCTGTCCGACCCGCAGCGCGAGCTGCTGCGGTTCGCCCGCCGTGTGGTCGAGCTGCGCCGCACCGAGCCGGTCTTCCAGCGCCGGCGCTTCTTCGCCGGCGAGTCCCGCCACGGCGGGGAGAGCGAGATCGGTGACATCGAGTGGTTCGCCGCCGACGGCACCGAGATGACCGACGCGGACTGGAGTGACGACGCCAACCGCAGCGTCATGGTGTTCCTCAACGGTGAGGCGATCCCCGAGCCGGACCGCCGCGGGGAGCGCATCGTGGGCGACTCCTTCCTCGTCATGTACAACCCCTGGCACGAGGCGGTGGAGTTCACGCTGCCGGAGAAGGCGTACGGCGACAACTGGCACGTGCGCCTGGACACGGCCGACGACCAGGTCGGCGTGGTGTCGATCTTCACCGAGGAGTCGGCGTTCTCACCCGGCACGAAGCTGCCCGTGGCGGGCCGCTCGGTGCTCGTCCTCGCCCGCGAGCCGCTGGGGGACAAGTGACCGGCCCCACCTACCGCCCGGCCGTGGTGCCGGTGAGCACCTACCGCTTCCAGGTGCAGCCGGCGTTCACCTTCGACGACGCGGCCGCGCAGACCGAGCACCTGCGCCGCCTGGGCGTCTCGCACGCCTACCTCTCGCCGATCCTGGCCCCCGCGAAGGGCTCCACCCACGGCTACGACGTGGTGGACCACTCCCGGCTCAACGAGGAGGCCGGCGGGCGCGCCGGCTTCGACCGGCTCGTGGCCGCGCTGCGCGGGGCGGGCCTGGCCGCCGTGGCCGACGTGGTGCCCAACCACATGGCGGTCCCCACCCCGGCGCACGAGAACGCGCAGCTGTGGTCGGTGCTCAAGGAGGGCCCGCGCTCCCCCTACGCGCGCTGGTTCGACGTGGACTGGTCCGTGCCCGACCGCGCGATCCTCATGGCGGTGCTCGGCCAGCGCATCGGGCAGGTCCTGGCCGCGGGCGAGCTGAGCCTGGGCACGCGCTCGACGCCGCAGGGCGAGGAGCACGTGCTGCGCTACTACGACCACGTCTTCCCCGTGCGCCCCGGCACCGAGGACCTGCCGCTGGCGGAGCTGGTGGACCGGCAGTGGTACCGCCTGGCCCACTGGCGGGTGGCCGACGAGGAGCTGAACTACCGGCGCTTCTTCGACGTGGACACCCTGGCCGCGATCCGCGTGGAGGACCGGGAGGTGTTCGACGCCTCCCACGCCCTGCTGCTGGAGCTCGTGGGCCGCGGGGACCTGCAGGGCCTGCGCATCGACCACCCCGACGGGCTGGCCGACCCGCGCGGCTACCTGCGGTGGCTGGCCGAGGCCACCTCCAGCGCCACCGGGGACGGCAGCGCCTGGGTGGTCGTGGAGAAGATCCTCGAGGGCGAGGAGGAACTGCCGGCGGACTGGGCGTGCGCCGGCACCACCGGCTACGACGCCCTGCAGCGGGTGGGCGGGCTGTTCCTGGACCCGGCGGGGGCCGAGCCGCTGACCGAGCAGTACACGGCGCTCACCGGTGAGACCGGCACGTTCCAGGCGGTCGTGGACAACGCCAAGCGCGAGGTCGTCGAGCACGGCCTGTACGCCGAGGTGCACCGCCTGGTGGACCTGCTGTCGGGCATCTGCCACGACGACGTCGACCTGCGCGACCACACCCGCCGGGGCCTGCACGAGTGCGTCGTGGAGCTGCTGGTCGCCTTCCACCAGTACCGCGCCTACGTGGTGCCCGGCGAGGAGGCGCCGCCGGAGGCCGTGCGGGTGGTGGAGAGCGCGGCCGAGCAGGCCCGCGCCCACCTGCCGGAGGAGCGCCACGACACCCTGCAGGTCGTGGTGGACCTCGCCCTGAACCGGGCCGGGAGCCCCTCGGACGCGAGGATCGCCGAGTTCGTGGTGCGGTTCCAGCAGACGTGCGGTCCGGTGATGGCCAAGGGCATCGAGGACACCTCGTTCTACCGGTGGTTCCGGCTGTCCTCGCTCAACGAGGTGGGCGGGGACCCGACGCGGTTCGGGACCTCCCCGGAGGAGTTCCACTCCTTCTGCTCCGCCCTGGCGCGCCAGTGGCCGGCCGCCATGACGACGCTGTCCACGCACGACACCAAGCGCAGCGAGGACGTGCGGGCCCGCCTGTCGGTCCTGTCGGAGCTGACGGAGGAGTGGGGCGCGGCGCTGGCGCGCTGGCGCGAGCTGGCCGCCGAGCACCGGGCGGGCGAGCTCGACGCGCGCACCGAGCTGCTGGTGTGGCAGACCCTCTTCGGCACCTGGGGCGAGGGCCCGATCAGCGCGGAGCGGCTGCTGGGCTACCTGCAGAAGGCCACCCGCGAGGCGAAGGAGCACACCACGTGGACCTCGCCGGACGAGGCGTACGAGGCGGCCGTGGAGCGCTTCGCCACCGGTGTGCTGGGTGACGAGGCGATCCTGGCGGCGGTGCGGGAGTTCGTCGACGCGACCGCGCCGCAGGCCCGCGTGGCGGTGCTGGGGCAGAAGTTCGTCCAGCTGGCGATGCCGGGTGTCCCGGACGTCTACCAGGGCACCGAACTGGTGGACCTGTCGCTGGTCGACCCGGACAACCGCCGCCCGGTGGACTACGCGGAGCGCTCCCGGCGCCTGGCCGCGCTGGACGGCGGCTCGGCCCCGGCGGACCTGCACGACGAGAAGCTGCTCGTCGTCTCCCGCACCCTGCGGGCCCGCCGGGACCACGAGCGGTCCTTCGTCGGCCCCGAGGCCGGCTACTCCCCCGTGCCGACGTCCACGGGTAACGCCCTGGCGTTCGCCCGGGGCCCGGTCGAGGCCCCCGGGGCGATCGCGGTGGCCACCCGGTTGCCGGTGTCGCTGGAGCGCAACGACGGCTGGGGCGAGCACACGCTGACCCTGCCCGAGGGCCGCTGGCGCAACGCGTTCACCGGGGCGGAACTGGCCGGTGGCCCGGCGCGCATCGCCGACCTGCTGACCGACCTGCCGGTGGCTCTTCTGCTGCGCTCCTGAGCCGGCTCCCGGACCGGGCCGGGACGCACCGGGGGCGCTGCACCGTCGCGGTGCAGCGCC
>NZ_JBJLRI010000110.1:0-8921 GCF_050871405.1 Kineococcus esterisolvens | reverse complement strand
CGCGACCGGGTGGTCGCGGCGGCGTCGCGGGCCGCACGGGCGGGCGTCAGGCGGTGCCGCCGCCCGGCTGCAGCACGCCGTTCACGCACAGCTCGTACGGGGCGTGGTCCGTGACGGTCTCGGTCGGGTCGTCGGCGGTCACGAGGACGGCGGCGACCTCCGGGGTGAACCCGAGCGCGTGCTTGACCGTGGTCAGCGTCGTGAAACCCCACGGGGTGCGCACGACCGGCAGTTCCACGACGGAGACCTTCTTCCCCGAGGTGCCCACCAGCTGCACGGTCCAGCCGGCCACCTCGGTGGGGTGCGCCTCGCTCAGCGATCTCCAGGTGGACAGGTCGGTGGCGTCGGCCACCGACTGCCCGCCGATCCGGACGCCGCCGACCCACACGCCGGGCTCGGCCACACCGCCGTCGGTGAGGTAGCGGATCGCCACGTCGACGGTCTGCCCCGCGTAGGCGGAGGCGTCGAACGTCTGCGTGCCGGAGACCTCACCGGTCAGGCCGGGCAGTTCCGCGGTGATGCGCGGGTCCGCGCCGGGGGCGGCGTCGGTGGTCGTCGCCTCGCCGGACAGCGAGACCCAGCCGCCGGCGGCCGCGTCCCACACCTGCACGACCGCGAAGTCCCAGCCCTCCTCGGTGTCGACCTGCAGGTCCACGCCGATCGTCGGGTCCTGCACGGGGATCGTGAACTCCCGCACGATGCCGCGGTCGAGGTTGTCGCCGCTGCCGGAGTACAGCCGCTCACCGTCCTGCTCCCACTCCACGGGCGTGGTGGGGTACGTGCTCGAGCCCTTGAACGTCACCAGCCCGCCGTCGACGTACCCGGCGGGGTCGCGCAGCCTGACGTAGTCGGCGCCGTTGACCGGTGCACCCGGGGAGCCGTGCGACTGCTCCGAGTCCCAGTTGACCCGCGCGGTCAGCCCCTCCGCCTGCAGCGCCTCGGCGTCGCCGCGCTTGACCTTCGCCCCGCCGTCCAGGGCCGCGTCCACGGCCATCGAGGCGAGGAAGTCGTGCAGCACGTCCTGCGAGCGCACGTCGTGCCCGCGCTCGCGCAGCACCGCGTCCAGGCCCGCGAGGCCACCCTCGGGCTCGTTGTGCAGCGCGGTCATGAACTCGTCACCGCCGAACCGGCCGTGCAGGTAGACCATGAACGCGTAGGCGCTGCCGTAGTCCGCGAGGATCTCCGGGTCGCCCTGGTCGCCCCACAGGGTGATCGACTGCTCGGGGCCGCCGTAGGACTGCTGCTCGTTGAACCCGAGGAACGTGGCGATGTAGTTGTCGGCCTCCTCGGTGTTCGGGGCCGGAGCGGGGTCGGAGAACCCGAGCAGGTCCTCGGACCACATCGACAGGCCCTCGTTCACCCACGACACCTCGTCGGGGTCGGCGTAGTGCTCCAGCAGGTGCTGGTACTCGTGCGCGAACGTCGCCTCGTAGGTGCGCCCGGCGGGTTCGCCGAGACCGGGACGCTGCAGGTAGTCCGCGCACGCGAGGTAGTCGGGCTCCTGCGAGTCGTCCGGCGGGTTCTCGCCGGTGCGGTGCAGCCAGTCGAACCCGTCGATCGTCATGACGTTGCGGTCGACGAGGTCGTTGAACAGCGAGTAGAAGAACCCCGCGATGTAGGTGCGGCCGTTCTCGTTCGTGGGGTCGTAGAAGTTCTGGTCGCGCACGTTGTCGATGAGCGCCACGGTGCGCTCGCCCCGGCCCGTCCAGTACCCCTCGGGGTACTCGCCGCCGTCGGGCTGCTCGACCAGCTCGCCCAGCACGGCGGCGGACCCGTCGCGCGGCGGCGCCACGGAGAACACCTCGGACTCCACCGGCAGGATCGTCTCGTCGAACTCCTCCACGAAGCCCGCCACCTGCTCGTCGGTGACGACGGTCAGCTCGCCGCCACCGGTGGTGTTGCGGCAGTCGCCCTCGGGGAAGGAGAGGTCGTCGGCGACCCACACCTCGATGCTGTCCCCGAGTCCGCGCAGCGTGTAGCCCTGCACGGTGACGGCGCTCTCGACGACCTCGCCGTCGGGCGTGACGCCGCCGTCGACGAGAGCGGGCCAGTCCCGCTGGTCGCCGACCCGGGCCTCGCCCTCGTCACCGCCGTCACCGTCGGCGGGGGCGGCCAGCGTCGCGCGCGCACCGGCACCGGACGCGCCGGCCGCGTCCGGGGCCACCACGGGCAGCGGCTCGCCGTCGCGGTACTCGCCGTCGAGGAGCCGGAGGTCGGAGGCCGGGGCCTGCTGCGGGGGGGGGGGGGGGGGGGGGGGGGGGGGGGCCGGGGTGGGGGTCGGGGGGGGGGGGGGGGGGGGGGGGGGGGGGGGGGGGGGGGGGGGGGGGGGGGGGGCCCCCCCCCCCCCCCGCGGCCGGGACGGCCAGGGCCGTCGCGGAGAGCGCGGCGATCGCGATGCGGCCGCCGCGCGTGGGGTCCAGACCCATGCGTGTCCTCCTGGAGTGCCTCGGTGCCGGTGTCCCCGGCGCCGGTGCGCCGAAGCATCCACCGCGCCACGGGCCGCGCACAAGGCCCAGCTTCACCCGGCGTGTGCGACCCATCGCTCCTCCGTGATCGCGGGGCCGGCGAACGGAGCCCGTGGGGCAGGCGGCAGGATGGCCCGGTGCCGTACCGTGTGATGACCGTGTGCACCGGGAACATCTGCCGCTCCCCCATGGCCGAGTCCGTGCTGCGCCGCCGGTTCGCCGAGGCGGGCCTGGACGGCGAGGTGGTCGTGGACTCCTCGGGGATCAGCGACGAGGAGGACGGCAACCCCGTGGACCGCCGGGCGCGGGCGGTGCTGGCCGAGGCCGGCTACGACGTCCCGCAGCACCGCGCCCACCAGGTCACGGCCGAGGAGATCGCCTCGCGCGACCTGCTGCTGGCGATGACGGCCCGGCACGCGCGCTGGCTGCGCACGCAGGCCCCCGACGGGGCCGCCGCCGCCCGCGTGGCGATGTACCGCTCGTTCGACCCGGAGGCGCCGGGCGTCACCGGCCCGGGCGCCGTGGCCGACGAGTCCTCGCTGGACATCGCCGACCCCTGGTACGGGGACCGCAGCGACTTCGAGGAGGCCCTGGCGCAGATCGAGGCCGCCGCCGACGGGATCGTCGAGCACGTGCGCCGGGAGCTCGCCGCCCGTCCCTGACCCCCTCGCGGGAGGGGGCGGGGTCAGAACAGCCGTCCGCCCGCGTCGGCGTCCGGCTCCTCCAGCGACAGCAGGAACCGCTTGCGCCACAACCCGCCCGCGTAGCCGGTGAGGGTGCCGTCCGCCGCGACGACGCGGTGGCAGGGGACCACCACGGACAGCGGGTTGCGCCCGTTGGCGGCCCCGACGGCCTGGGCGTGCCCGGGTCCGCCCAGGGCCCGGGCCAGCTGCCCGTAGCTGCGGGTCGCCCCGTACGGGATCTCGCGCAGCACCGCCCACACGCGCTGGTCGAAGGCGTCCCCGCGCGGGGCCAGGGGCAGGTCGAAGGCGGTGCGCCGCCCGGCGAAGTACTCCGCCAGCTGCGCGGCGACGTCGGCGAACGCGTCGTCGTCCCGCGCGCCGAGGTCGGTGGGCACCCCGCCGCGGTGCTCGGGGTACCAGATGCCGACCAGGCCGCGCTCGTCGCGCGCGACGGTCAGGTCCCCCAGCGGGGACGGCAGCACCGCGTGGCGCACCGCGTGGGCCGGGGGCTCAGGCGGCCAGGTGCAGCGCGTCGTTGGTGCGCGCGAGCGTCTTCGCCAGCAGGTCCGGCTCGTCGGACAGCTTGCGCCCGTACGAGGGCACCATGCCGACGAGGCGCTCCTGCCAGCCCTCCTGGTGAGCCGGGAAGCACTGCTTCAGCAGCCGCAGCACGACGTCCACCGCAGTGGAGGCACCGGGAGAGGCCCCCAGCAGCGCAGCGACGGAACCGTCGGCGGCGTGCACCAGCTCGGTGCCGAACTGGAGGACCCCGCCCCGGGGGCCCTTCTTGATGACCTGCACGCGCTGGCCGGCGGTCAGCAGCTCCCAGTCCTCGCTGCGGGCCTCGGGGTAGAAGACCTTCAGGGCCTCCACCCGCTGCTCCGCGGACTGGGTGAGCTGCTTGACCAGGTAGGTCATGAGGGGCACGTTGTCGCGGGCGACGCTCAGCATCGGCAGCAGGTTGTCCGGGCGGACCGACAGGGGCAGGTCCAGCAGCGAGCCCTTCTTCAGGAAGCGCGGCGAGAACCCGGCGTAGGGCCCGAACATCAGCGAGCGCCGGCCGTCCATGACGCGGGTGTCCAGGTGCGGCACGGACATCGGCGGGGCGCCGACCTCGGCCTGGCCGTACACCTTCGCGGCGTGCTGCTCCACGATCTCGGGGCGGGTGCAGCGCAGCCACTGCCCGCTGACGGGGAAGCCGCCGAACCCCTTGCCCTCGGGGATGCCGCTGCGCTGCAGCAGGTGCAGCGCACCGCCCCCGGCGCCGACGAACACGAACGGCGTCGAGACCTCGAAACCGCCACCGCCGGCCGCGGTGCCCTTCACGGTCCAGCCCGAGCCGCGGCGCCTCAGGTCGGTGACGGCGTGCCCGGTGAGCAGCTCCACGCCGCGTCCCGCCGCGCCCGCCAGGAGCGAGCGCGTGAGCGAGCCGAAGTCCACGTCGGTGCCCGCGGTCGAGCGGGTCGCGGCGATGCGCTCGCCGGGGTCGCGGCCGGCCACCAGCAGCGGCGCCCACTGCCCGATCTCCGCGTGGTCGGTGGACCACTGCATCCCGGCGAACAGCGGGTGCTGCGACAGGGCCTCGTAGCGGGCGCGCAGGAACTCCACGTCGCGCGAGCGCACGAAGCTCATGTGGGCGACGGGGTTGATGAAGGTGCCGGGGTCGGCCAGCACGCCCGTCTCGACCAGGTGGGCCCAGAACTGCCGGCTCACCTGGAACTGCTCGTTGATGGCGACGGCCTTGGTGATGTCCACGCCGCCGTCCGGCCGGGCGGGGGTGTAGTTCAGCTCGCACAGCGCGGAGTGCCCGGTGCCGGCGTTGTTCCAGGCGTCGGAGCTCTCGGTGCCGATGGCGTCCAGCTTCTCCAGCACGAGCACGGACCAGTCGGGTTCCAGCTCGGTGAGGACGGTGGCGAGCGTGGCGCTCATGACCCCGCCCCCGACCAGAACGGCGTCGTAGCGGTTCGCAGCGGGCAACGGACTCACCCTCGTCTCTCGTGCGGCTCCATCGACCCTGAGAGGTTACGGCCTCGCGGCGGCGCGGTGCGGCCGGGGAGGCGCCTGGTGCCCCACGTCACACGTGAGCCGCCTCTCACCGCAGCGGCGGGACGGGTCCACCGGCGGGCCCGCCGGTGAGCGGCGGCACCGGCGGCAGCAGGGCCAGGGCGCGGGCGCGCTCGGCGGACAGGCGCTGCAGCAGCGCCAGCTCCTCCTCCGGGGAGCCCGGGTCGGTGCCGCGGCGCATCCGGTCGCGCCGGAACGCCAGCGCGGTGGCGGTCTCCTGGAAGTCGCGCACGGCGCGGGCGGCCTCGCGACCGCCGGCCGCCTGCGCCGAGAGGCGGGCCGAGCGGCACGCGGCCGCCGAGGACAGGACGCGCACCTCCTCCGGCAGCAGCCAGCCGGTGCGCACGTACACCTGCAGCGAGCGCTCCACCAGGCGCGCCTCGCGGGCCCTGGCGGCCAGGGCCACGCCCAGCGCTGCGACGAACACCGGCACCTGCAGCAGCAGGTACAGCTCGACGAACGCCGTCACGCCCGCCCCGGCGCTGGCGTTCCACAGCGAGTGCAGCCCGACGGCCAGCACCAGCCCGGCGAGCGGCGCCACGACCCGCGCGGGCAGCGGCCCGCGCCCGGCGGCCAGCCCCAGGCCGACCCCGACGGCCATGGTGAACAGCGGGTGCGCGAACGGCGAGACCAGGCAGCGCAGCACGAAGACGGCGACCAGCGACGAGGGCTCGCCGTCGCCGAGGGCGCGGCCCAGGTACAGCACGTTCTCCAGGTAGGCGAAGCCCACGCCCACGAACGCGGCGTACACGATGCCGTCCACCACGCCGTCGAACTGCCGGCGCTGCTTGAGCAGGACGAGGAGCACGCCCAGCCCCTTGAGGACCTCCTCCACGACCGGCGCCACGAGCACGGAGGTGTTCGTCACGTCGCCGACGGCGCGGTCGAGCAGCCGCGAGGACAGGGAGTTGAGCACCAGGGCGCCCAGGCTCGCCACGCACGCCCCCCACCCGAAGGCGAAGGCCAGCAGGTGCGGCGGCTCGGCCTCGTGGCGGTCGAGCCACAGCACGGCGGCCAGCACGGGCCCGACGGGGACGGCGGCCAGGGCCAGGGCGGGCAGCGCGCCGGACAGCCCGACCTCGGCGGTGACGGCCCCGAAGCTGAGCCCCCCGCACACGAGCAGGACGGCGACGGTGAGCACCAGCAGGGAGCGCCGGGGCGCGACGGCCACCGCCGTGCTGCTGGGGGGTTCCGCCGGCACCCCGCGAGCGTAGCCGTGAGCCCGGGGCCGCGCTGACTACGCTGGGCGGGTGAGCACCTCAGCGCCGGGCGGGACCGGCGACCGCGTCCAGGACCGCATCGTGTGGATCGACTGCGAGATGACCGGGCTGGACCTGGCGCGCGACGCCCTGGTGGAGGTGGCCGTCCTGGTCACCGACGCCGACCTCAACGTGCTCGGCGACGGCGTGGACGTCGTGGTCAGGCCGCCGCAGGAGGCGCTGGAGGGCATGGACCCCGTCGTGGTGGACATGCACACCTCCTCGGGCCTGCTGGCGGAGCTGCCGGCGGGGCGCACCCTCGCCGAGGCGGAGCGGATCGTCCTGGAGTACGTGCGGCAGTGGGTGCCCGAACCGCGCAAGGCGCCCCTGGCGGGCAGCTCGGTGCACACCGACCGCGCGTTCCTGGCGCGCGACATGCCGGTGCTGACGGAGCACCTGCACTACCGGCTCATCGACGTCTCCTCCCTCAAGGAGCTGGCACGGCGCTGGTTCCCCCGCGTGTACTTCCACACCCCCCGCAAGCACGGCGGGCACCGCGCGCTGGCGGACATCCGCGAGAGCATCCAGGAGCTGAAGTACTACCGGGAGGTGCTGTTCGTGCCGCAGCCCGGCCCCGACTCGGAGACGGCGAAGGCGGCCGGGCAGAGGCTGGAGCTGAAGCCGGAACCGGCCCCGGAGGCCTGACCCCGGACGGCCCACCGGCCGCCCCGGCGCGTTCGGGGAGGGCCCCGCGCGGCGTGTATGCTCACCGCGTCACGCCGTGCCCCGCACGACGTCACGTGGTGGGTGTAGCTCAGCTGGTAGAGCACCTGGTTGTGGTCCAGGAAGTCGCGGGTTCAAGTCCCGTCACTCACCCCAGCGCGGAAGGCCCCGCCCCCTCGGGGGGCGGGGCCTTCGTCGTCCCCTCCCCGTCGCCGCGGCCCACCG
Organism: Kineococcus esterisolvens; assembly: GCF_050871405.1. NCBI lineage: Bacteria > Bacillati > Actinomycetota > Actinomycetes > Kineosporiales > Kineosporiaceae > Kineococcus > Kineococcus esterisolvens. Next base: position 1,562 of record NZ_JBJLRI010000110.1, on the reverse strand, counting down.
CTCCACCCCGTCCGATCCGCAGCAGCTGCTCCCGCAGCCACGCCAGGTAGGCGTCGCGGTCGGCGCGCAGGGCCAGGGAGACCACCGGGCCGGCGGGGGTGTCCCACGACCCGGGCCCACGCACGGGCAGCACCACCACGTCGAGGGTGAAGGGCCGCACGTACCGGCCGAGCTCGCGCTCCACCTGCGCCAGCAGGGTCGTCTCGAACAGCGCGACGGGCACCTCGGCGCGCACGTGCGACTCCAGGCGCCGGGCCCGCGCCGCCCAGGCGACGGCCTCGTCGATGCCCAGTTCGGCCAGGCCGCGCAGCTCCGGCACGCCGCGCAGGCCCGGGAAGGCCGGCGGCAGCAGCGAGGTCAGCGCCTGCGGGCCGCCGGGGAAGGCGCCGGCCCACCAGCGGGCCCACTGCGCGCCGGCCGCCCGGCGCCCCTCGGGCGAGAGCACCGCCGGGCCCATGGACCGGGCGGGCGGGTCCAGCGGCGGCAGGGCGGGCACCTCCGGGGAGGTGGGCGGGTGCAGCCCGGCCGCGTCGCGCAGGTGCAGGGCCAGCAGCAGCGCCTGGGGCATGACGAGACGCACCCCCCACCGCCCGACGCTGCGCACCGCACCACTGTGCGCGAGGCCGCAGCCGCCGTCCAGGCGAACCGCGGCGACCGGGGCGGGGGGCCCGCGCGGGCGCCGGGTCAGCCTCCCGCAGGGGGTGGCGTCCTCCCCCGGGAGGACGCCGGGGTGGGGCCGCGGGCCGATGCGGCCGCGAGCGGTGCGCGCCTAGCGTCCGGTGCGTGACCACCGCTCCCGCGACCGCCGCCCCCGGGCGGGCCGCGCACCTGCGCACCGGCCCGCCCCCCGCGACGCCCGCCGCCCGCCGGCGGCGACGGCGCCTGGCCGCGGCCGTGGCGCTGCGGCGGGGCCTGCTCACCCCGCCCCTGCCGGCGGCCCGCACCGGCGGCCCGCGCTGAGGCGGGCCGAGCCGACGGCTCCCCCGCCGGCGGCTCCCCGCTGACGGCGTGCGACGGCGTTGGGCCGGACGTGTCCTCCCGGGCCACCCGGCTCAAGGGCCGACCGGGCGGCGACGACGACACGGGAGTCACCGCCCACCTCGGGCACGTCACCACGGGAGGACGCATGGCGCACGAGAGCGCGGCGCACGAGGGCCCCGGCCCGCACACCACCGAACCCGTCATGGAGATGCTCTCGGAGCACATCCCGCTGTCGCTGATCATGGACATGGCGTCCCCGGACGGGCCGCACTCCGAGGAGCTCCTGCGCAGCGAGGGCCTGCCCGACGGCGAGTGGTGGACGCGGCCCTGAAACACCTCCCGGTGCCGGGGGCGCACCCCCTTCCGCTCCCGGCACCGGATTTCGCGGCACCCCGCCGCGGCTGCTACAGTCCTCTCTCGTTGCGCCGTTAGCTCAATTGGCAGAGCAGCTGACTCTTAATCAGCGGGTTCGGGGTTCGAGTCCCTGACGGCGCACTCCAACGGCGAAGGGGGGGGCCCCCCCCCGGCGGGCGCCCCAGCCCCCCCCGGCCGCCCGGGGGGTGCCTGAGTGCCGCGCCCGC